>QKCR01000054.1 GCA_003245575.1 Alphaproteobacteria bacterium
GGGCGTAACGAGAACTTTGACAAAAATACCGACCGCTTCCTTTTAACGGATATTCGAAAAGCCATTTACGAACAAAGCACAGCCTTTAAGCCCGAAGATATAATCCCTCTGCCGTGTAATCCTGAATCCATTTCGATTGCCTACGCTATTAGGGACGGAAAGACCATTTCACCGATTACGTCTCTCATTCCTAAAGCAGATTTGGTTGCCGAAGTCCCGAATGCAATTGCTTTTGAGAAAAACAATGAATTGCGTCAAAAAGTTATTGATCTGTTCTCGCTCTCAAGCGGAGACATGAATACAGCCCAAAGGATGCAGGCCTTGCTTTGCTGCTTGCCGGAAGTCCCCGTTTTGAATAATTTAAGCTACGAAAATGTCTTCCGCATTACGATTATCCAGTTCTTGGACAAATATAATTTCTGTGTCGGAAACGTCAAACGCTCCTGCATTCACTTCGTAACAACGGACGGACAGATTATTCCGTTTGATACATACAATCTGTTCTACCGAAATGGCTTGGTCAATGACCTGCGTAAGAAAGTCATAGCAGGAGGTAAGAAGCTATGTCAGTAACACGATTTTTAGGCGCTGTACTAATTTTGGTCTCCATACTTGCCGCGTTGCTTTTCGGAGGCTGTGCGATTGCAATTCTCTCGGGTATGAAGGGAGTTGATGCACAAAAAATATTGATAGTCTTTATTACGGTTTCTCCTTCCTTCGGATGTTTGCTTCTAGCATATGGAGGGTGGAAAATGATGTGGGAGAAAAATAAGAAAAAACCACCTATTATAGAGGGGTATGAAAATGATCATTAAAAGATTCTTCGGCGGTATTCTAATTCTGCTCGGTGGGTTGTTTCTTCTGATTTCAGGAGGATGTACTTTAGCAGGAGGCGCAATTATACTTAGTATAATTACGAAAGGGGAGTTTGATCAGATTAACGATTTTGTTCCTGTGGGACTTGTCACACTAACAACTCTGGCAATAAGTATAGGGATTGTAAAAGGCGGGTATGCACTTTGTAAGAAAGATAAATTAGATTGTGGTGAAAAATATAATTATAAAAACAGTGATATTGATAGCTATGATTTAGAAGGAGACATTACGTCTGACAGTGGGGCAGACAGCGATTAACTCTTCAAAAACTCTTTACTCTTCTCAATAACCTCCGCAATCCCGAGGCGTTCGACGGTCACGCCTTCGGGGAAGGCGGTGAGAAGGCGGGAAGGTGTTGCATTATCTAGCATTACAAAAACCCCGCGATCTTGCGCTGAACGCACCAACCGCCCATAAGCCTGTTTGAGTTTAAGGCGAGTTAAACGGTCATCAAAATCACTACCGCCCATTTGCTTCTTGCGTTCTTTTTGCAAAATCGTCGCGCGCGGCCACGGCACACGGTCAAAAACAATCATACGAAGCGACTCACCCGGAACATCAACCCCATCACGCACAGCATCCGTTCCAAGCAAACAGGAATGTGTGTCTTCACGGAACATATCAACGAGCGTCCCCGTATCAATGCCGTCAACGTGCTGCGCGTATAAAGAAAGTCCATCATCCGCCAACTTGGGCGCAATCCGTCCATGAACAGCGCGCAGTCGTGCAATAGACGTGAAAATGCCGAGTGCCCCACCCTGAGAGGCTTGAAACAATGACTGATACGCCCCAGCCAACTGATCCATATCTGTTTTGGTTATATCAGTAACGACAAAGATACGTGTTTGCTCGGCATATTTGTATGGTGAGGGAAGCGAGAAGCGAATAGGGCTGTCATTCATATACCGCGCCCCCGTCATGTTTTCTGCTGCCGTCCAATCTTCACTAGACCCGTCTTTCAGTGTGGCAGACGTAACAATTACACTATGTGCATGAGTTTTGAGAGACTCTGCCAAAGGCTTGCTCGGATCAATATAATGACGATGTAACCCGACATCAAAAATAGTCTTTTCTAGCTTGTTAATTTCCATCCAATCAACAAACTGCGGTTGAGAGACTTGGTCGAGTAAATTCTCAAGAAGGCCGACCCACGGGGTCAGCATAGTATTCACACGACGATCTAAAGACCCTGCCACAGCGTCCAGACGTTTCCGTGTATCAGGAGAAAGCGTATCCGTTTCTTCAGAAAGCTTTTGTTTCAATCGAGCCGAAAGACGTTGAATAGGTTGACGCAAAGCCTTCATCTGGTCATGTAAAATCTCGGCACTCGGAATAAGGTCGGATATAACAGGGAATAAAGGGGTTTCAATAGAATAGGGACCTTCCTTGCCATTGGCACGCGCCTGAACCTGAGCCATAACGTGAGACAGAAAAACTTCGGCATTGGTCTGCGGATTATTTTGTTGAAGACGTTTAAGCCAGTCAAATTCAGGCAAGAACCGTGCGCGGTGCAAAGTCTCTTCCATGAGCTTGAGAGAAGTTTGGTCATCTTCCAATAAATCCTGCAATCGCTTCTTTAGGCCTCGTGCACGGGATTTACGCCCGCCTTCTGGCCCGATCAGCCACCGCCGCAAATCATGCATTTCAACGCCCGTCATTTCTGCACAGAACGTAGAGTCTGCCGCATCAAAAACATGATGCCCTTCGTCAAAGATTATATGACGCGGTAAATCTTCATCATGATGTGCCGCCTTAATCATGACGATGGCATGGTTGGCAATGACAATCGGTGTACGTGCCGACTTGCGTATTGCATGTTCAGAAAAACATTTGTGGTAATGATCACACGCTGAAAAAATACATTCACCGCGTCGATCCGCCAGAGAAAGCGTAGTGCCAAGGCCCATCAGACCCGGCAACCATCCGTGAAAGCCTGCGCCTGTTAAGTCGCCGTCCTCCGTCTCCATAACCCAACGCGCCATCAGACCTGCAGCAATAGCTGCCCCAATGCTCCGCGACGTCGCGATAGAGGCAGCTAAATCTTCAAAATTGAGAAGGCACAAATAATTCTCACGCCCTTTGCGGATGGTCACCTTTCGGTCGCGTAAATCTTTATCGGGATAAAGACGTTTTATCTCTGTGCTAATCTGCCGTTGCAGGTTTTTTGTGTAGGTGGAAACCCAGACACTGCCCTCGTTCTTTTCCGCCCACAAGGAAGAGGGAGCTAGATAACCGAGTGTCTTACCCGTTCCTGTTCCGGCTTCTGCTAAAACAACATTCGGCGTGTCTGGAACCTCCAACGGATCAAATGCTTCGGCAAGACGCGTGGCATAATTGGCTTGTTCAGGGCGTTTTTCTGCACCACTTTTGGTCATGAGAATTTCTGACAGGCGTTGTCGGACTTCATCCCCACTAATGCCATATTGGGACGGAGGAGGTTGCGGAGGATCTTCTGCCCACTCAGGCAATTCATTCCAAACATTGAGTTTTAATCGTGAGGAATTATTAACAACGGAAGGGTCATAAACCTGCCCCAAAGCCTCATGAATGTAAGACGTCCATGGCCATGCCTTGCCGTTCATACCCATGATCTCGGAAATATGTAGAAGCTTTTCAGAATTTTGTTTCTGCGCCAAATCTGACAATAAAGCATTCGTGCAATCCAGCATCATCATGGGAGTATCAAGAACATCTTCGCAAATCTCCACGCCCAGAGCCTTCGCTAATCCGGCAGGCGTAGGGGCAGCAAATCGTGTCGGATGCACAAAGGCATAAAGCTCAAGAAGGTCAAAAGCCCTCAGATCATTTGATCCAAGTTTCTGCCGCGTATAAGGAATATGGCAGACCAGCAGGTTTTGAGTTTTTCCCGCAACCATCCGTGCCTGATTTTGAGAAATTTCTTTAATCTCCCCTAAATTATCAAGATAATAAAACCCTTTTGCTCCAACCGCGAGGACTGGGCAAAAGAAAGATGGGGCAGGAGAATTGGATAGCGCTTGAGGCATAACCTCATCTTATTGGAAATCAGGCCCAAACAGAAGGTTTAAGAGCCTGAATTGTCCGGAATTTAACAGAAAAATAGCCCTTTAGTGCAACCCGTTCAGATAACTTTCAACTTTCCCGAATTCCGCATAGAGATTGCTTAAAATAAGAGACTTTTCTTCCTTGGAAACGTCCC
Organism: Alphaproteobacteria bacterium; assembly: GCA_003245575.1. Taxonomy (GTDB): domain Bacteria; phylum Pseudomonadota; class Alphaproteobacteria; order Micavibrionales; family Micavibrionaceae; genus UBA1573. Next base: position 4,055 of record QKCR01000054.1, read on the forward strand.
CTTTATGTTCTGCATCAGAACACAAGGAATGGAGTGCCATAGCCCCGAGATTGCCTGATGCTCCTTTCATGCTATGAGCTGCTTTGCTCCAATCTTCAGGGTTATCCTGTAACTGTGCATTTTTAAGCATATCAAAGGACTCATAGGCCGTATCAAGGAACAGATTAATAACCATTTGCTCTGTATCTTTATCACCTTCGGTAAATTCATTAAGGCGAGTCAGATCAACCGGCACTGAAGCATCCATATAGGCACCTTCTGTATGTCCGGATTCTTCAGTTTCCTCGTTCGGGCTTGCTCCTATCCATTGTGCGATACAATGCTGGAATTGCGCAAAGTTTAGAGGTTTGCTTAAGTAATCATCCATACCTGCCGCCAGACATTTCTCACGTTCTCCGAGCATCGCATTCGCTGTCATCGCAATAATAGGTGTTCTGGTATTCATTTGTTTTTCCATGTCACGAATAAGCGATGTCGTTTCATATCCGTCCAATTCCGGCATCTGACAATCCATCAGAATAAAATCGTAAGAGTTATTTCTAAGCAAAGTGATTGAATCAAATCCGTTCATGGCACTATCAATCTGGAAGACGCCGAGCTTCTTAAGCCATTTGATAACCAGCATCTGGTTAATCGGGTGGTCTTCGACAACCAAGGCTCTAATTTCGGAGAGATTAACTCCTTTGAGAGCATTCTCGTTGCTAACTTTAATCTCTGTCTGAAGAATATCCTGAGCAGGAGCCTCTGTAATCGGGATAGAAACATAGAATGTTGTCCCGTGATTTACCTTACTGGTAAAGCCGATAGTCCCATTCATCATTTCGACGAGATATTTGGTAATAGCCAACCCCAAGCCAGTTCCCCCAAATTTACGCGATATTGATGTGTCAGCTTGAGAAAATTTGTTAAACAAATGTTTGTGAAACTCATCAGGAATTCCGATACCCGTATCCTGAATCTGGATCATAAGAAAATCTTCTTTATTGGCGTCCTTTTTATAATCAATCGATAAGGAAACGCCGCCCATTTCTGTGAACTTAATGGCATTTCCAACAAGATTGAAAATGATTTGCTGAATGCGTTTCGAGTCACCGCATAACCATTCGGGAACATTCAGATTAACAGATATGTCGAAATTCAAATTTTTTCTGGAAGCAGAGAGAGCTGTCAGATCCTTGATATTTTTAAGGATGTCATGTGTTCTAAATGCATATTCCTCAATTTCCAACTCTTCGGCTTCGATTTTTGACAAATCCAGAATGTCATTCAGCAATGTGAGAAGCGAGATGCCAGAACTGTGAATAGCATCGACACATTCTCTGACATCGTCCTGTAAGTCCATACCTTGAACAATTTCTGCCAAACCAAGAATACCGTTCATGGGAGTACGAAGTTCATGACTCATATTAGCCAAAAAGTCGCTCTTTGCCTTCGTTGCAGCCTCTGCCTCTTCAATAGCGCGGATCAAACGGGACTCGGCTGTTTTACGCTCGGTAATATCTCGCTCGGTCGCGAGGAAATAGACACATTCCCCACTTTCAGGGCAAAATATTGGATTGAGGTTTATTTCCACCCAGTATTCATAGCCGTCCTTGCTATAGTTCAACAATTCTGCGCTGACGGTTTTCTTTTGTTCAATGGCATGGGTAATACGTGCAAGCGTGCGTTTATCTGTTTTCTCACCTTGTAGGATTTTAGGAGTCTTCCCGATAACATCTTCTGCTTCATAACCTGTGAGAGTGGTAAAGCTCTTGTTCACATACACAATCTCGGGACCGATATTACGGTCCTCTGTAAGTGCTTTTGTGATAACAATAGCATCTGTTGTGTAGTCAGACATTTGGGAAAGAATTTTATCGAGTTCCATGGATTCCCTCCAATACGCTGGTCTTATTCTTTGCGCTCTTGAATTTCTCAAGCGCATCAACCAGCCGCTGTCGTGTAAAGGGTTTACCGATAAACCCTTTCGCACCAAATCCCTGACATTCGATAATTTTCTCTTTTTGTGTATGCGAACTTAACATGACGATATAGTGATGAGGATCTGCCTCTGAAATTTTATTCAGCAAGTTAATTCCGTTTCCGTCAGGCAGCTGTATGTCCAGAAATACCAAATCCGGAAGATGGCGTTGATAGTAGGCAATTGCCTGCAAGGCAGTCTCTGCAGCGATAATCTCGAAACTGTCTTTAATGGCCAATTTAACCAATTGTTGCGTAAAGGGATCATCTTCAACAAGCAGTATCAATGGCCGCGATCTGTGCGATCTGACGGAGGACATTTGCTTGATACGGTCTTTTGAGAGTTCGAGAATTAAGCTGCTCTCCGCATTATCCTGTGATGCAGATGCTTCGGGTTGGCCAATACCGGAAAATGTTGGTGGCTTTCTGTCTTCGAAATTTTTGCGAATACGGTCAATGACACCGATCATGGTATCCCAGTGAATAGAAAGGTCCAGAATATCAAAGAAACGTCCAAAGCCTTTAAACTCGGTATGTCTAAAGAATTCTTCTACGCATTTTTCGATCGGAAGGGCGCGTCCTTGGAAGTAAATCAGTATAAATTCAGGCTTGACCCAAAAGATATGACATTCGGTTTGTTCGAAGGATGCTACCAGACTTTTGGCGCAAAGATTCTCGAATAATTTAGAATGGAGAAGCTCGTTGCTCTGGAATTCGATGCTAATGAGGCGCCATGAATCAGGTTTACCTTCTATTTTTTTAAGAAAGTGATCCAGATGTGTCAGACTGTTTTCCTGTGCTAAGTACATGCTGTTATCCTTTTCCTAAGGTTGTATGTACATCATATAATATTTTATCAATATTAGAGTTAAATAGAGGTTACATTTTGCTGCGGTGAAGCGCAGAAAACCTATGGTTTCCTGTGTTTAAAAGGCTATAATCAAAAGGATAGTCAGGTTCTATCTTGCGAGAAGCGTATGATAAAAAACATAGCTCTGGTCCCAGGCACCGTTTAAGTCCTGAAAGCAACCTGTGGATTTACCAATTAGATTGGCGGAGGAGGCTAAATCTCCGATTTCTCCATTTGCTACTGTGAAAGTTCCTGTAAAGCCCGAACCTGATTGATCTTCTTTAGGAGGTCCGTCCAAATAGGGGTCAATTTTATTAAGTTTGTTGATCTGCATACAAACTTCTTCGCGAATGTGAGGGATCATAATCATGAGTTCCGCTTCAGTATCATCGCTACACGATGTATCGCCCGTTCCGACTTCCAGAATACATTGTGTCGCATTCAAGACCCATTCCCCGTATTGTGGCTTTGTGGACTCTGCGGAATCCAGAAAATCCGGATCAGGAGCAGAATAAATGAGTCCTGCTCCATTCAGATCAAAATAGTTGCACCGTCCGTTAGAAGGCGCACTGGTGTTGTCGTAGTCAATACTGGTAGTTGGGTTATCAAAATTCAGCTCGTTCTCGCTGCATCTATTCACGTTTATCATTTTCTGAGTGGCAACTTCGTATGTTTGGGCAGCGCGCATCATGTTTTCTGCAACGATTCTGGCCTGTTCGGCACTCAAATTACCGGACGTTTTCGATGTGATACGGGTGAGCATAACCGTCAAGCCGACCAGCAAGCCGATGGTTACAAGGATAATTATGAGGGCATTCCCGCGGTCAGACCCCCATTTTGAGGGAGATATTGGGGGAGTTTCATTGTTTTTCATTGTATTTCAGCCAGATTTCAGCAATTAATATGCGGTTATTGTAACCCTAATTTTAACATATAGAAAGCATCATGACACAAAAATCTTCAGCAACTTTGGCAACGGAACCGACAAACCTACAAGATGAGAATATTTTGAAGGCCGCCAAGCTGAAGAAGCTGGCTGCGTTAGAAGAAAAGGGGTTCAATGCGTTTCCGCATAAATTTGAACGCACCCATAAACAAGGTGAATTGCAGGATAAATACGCTGATCTGGAATCCGGTTCAGAGACAGAAGACACCGTGCACATCGCAGGACGTATCATGGCCATGCGTAACAACGGCATGTTTATTGATTTGGTAGATGCCAGCGGTAAAATTCAGGTTTTCAGCCATAAGGACTCAACGCCTGAATCCGAAATGGAAAAATTGGATTATCTTGATCTGGGTGACATTATTGGTGTTGTCGGAACAATTAGAAGAACTCCGCGCGGAGAACTTTCTGTTCGTGCAAAAGAAATCACCATGCTGACCAAGTCCTTGCAACCGCTTCCGGAAAAATATCACGGTCTGACCGATGTAGAACAGCGCTACCGTCAGCGTTACCTCGATTTGATTATGAACGAAGAAAGCAAGAATGTTCTGCGTACCAGAACAGTCATTATCCGTGCGATCCGTGAATTCATGAACAACATGGGCGCGATGGAAGTCGAAACACCGATCCTTCATCCGATCATGGGGGGCGCATCTGCAAAACCATTTATCACGCACCATAATGCCCTGGATTCAAACTTCTTTTTGCGTGTTGCACCTGAACTGTTCCTGAAAAGACTGATTGTCGGTGGATTTGCCGATGCAGTATATGAAATCGGCAGAAACTTCCGCAACGAAGGCTTATCAATCAAGCACAATCCGGAGTACACGGCTATTGAAGGCTACCATGCCTACATGGACTACTACGATATTATGACCCTTGTCGAAGATTTGGTTCGTTATGTGGTATTGGCGGTTCATGGAACGACTAAAATCCAATATGGTGAAACAGTCATCGACTTTGGCCCTGCATGGCAGCGTAAGAGCATGGTTGAACTTGTAAAAGAAGAAACCGGTTTCGACTTTTTGACGTTAGAAACGGCGGAACAGGCACGCGCCAAGGCAGATGAACTCGGGTTTAAAGTTGATCCGAAATTCAATTGGGGCCAAGTTGTTGAGTATATCTTTGCAGAAACTGCTGAAGCTAAACTTATTCAGCCAACTCACGTTATTGACCACCCGTTTGATATTTCCCCATTGTCAAAACTACACCGTGATAACCCGCGTTTGACCGAGCGTTTCGAAAGCTATGTCAACGGTTGGGAAATCTGTAATGCCTTTACCGAGTTGAATGACCCTCGCGACCAGCTGGCACGCTTTGAAGATCAGGTTGCTCAACGTGAAGGCGGAAACGAAGAAGGGATGATGCTGGATGATGACTTCATCACAGCTCTAGAATATGGTTTGCCTCCGACAGGTGGTTGGGGTGTTGGTATTGATCGTCTCGTCATGTTACTGACAGATAGCTCTAATATTCGCGATGTCATCGCGTTCCCGACATTGAAACCAAAGGCCTAATAAAAAGATAGAGCAATATAAAAAAGCCCCGGTAGAGAACTCTTCCGGGGCTTTAACGTAGGAAACTTTCTACGCTTGGGGGGAAGGATTAAGCCTTATGGCGAAGTGGCTCATAAATGCCAGCTTCTTGCGCCTCAAATCGGATTTTCAAATTCTGGAACATGATTACGGTTTCATTGATGAAGCTATTCACATCGTCCGCAATGTCCGTGGCCGCTGACCATTTTTTATCATATTCCATGAACTGGTTGGTGAAGCGATCCATTTCTTTTTTGAGGTTTTGCGCCGATCTAGAGAGTTCTGGGTCATTACTTAAAGCGCATTTATTATAGACATTTTGATTTTCCATGCAGATATGTACCGTGAGCTTGCCAGATAATATAGAAAGCGTGCTCCGTAGTTTTCCTAGCGCTTGAGGGTTGAGCTTCTCAGGGTTGCGCAGATCATTGGAAATGGAGTTCGAAATTCTCAGTATATCGCTGTGTTGGTCGGTCAAAATATCTAAGATCATTAAATCCCGTTCTGTTTTATGGTTAGTACGCATTTTAATTATACGCACAACGCCAAAAAAAGTGGGATGTTCAAGGGGATAGAAGATAATGTTAAATGATTATATCCTAAGGGATAGGTTATCCCCATACCCAAAGGAAAACAGCCAAAAACTAAAGGGGACTACCAGTTGTGGCAGGCAATAGATTCCCGTTCAACAAGGCGCGGGTCATCAACATATGTATATTGAAGAGCTGAATGGTCTTTATCAATCATAGTTCTGAGGGCATTCGAGGCAGATGCCAAAACGTTTTGGGCCTGAGATGTATTTCCGTTCATGAATCCGTTTTGTTGGGCGATGAGTGCTTTGATTTGAGCCGCATAACGATTTTGAATGGTTGAATAGAAATTCATAAGGACTTGTCGATGTTTAAGCTCGTGATTTTGAACAACTTGATATTCGCAGCTCCCCCGTGGGTATCTGTCTGAAATTTCTATCTGCGCATTAATTGCAATTTTTATATTAATACGATCAAGGTAGAAACATCCGTTTCTCTCATTCTTGACACTTGGATAAAGACCAATTTGGCTAGCACCTTTAATATGCCCGCCGACATTTTGAGAGAACCCTGATTTCTGGGAGATGGCTTGTTCATTTAACTGCACAGAAAAGGTCAAGTCCGGAGAATGCGTCGGGCAAGCTGCTTGCACAGCTACAGGCAAGCAGAATAAGCAGATAAAGAGTAGAAAGTCTTCTAAACCCAGCCGACACATCAAACAAAGCTATCAGGAAATGTATAAAAATACCTGAATATCCGTTATATTTTGGCGGACCACTGGGCTAACGGGTATCCTGTACCGGGCATTCCGCAGGTTTCACCCGTTTTAAGTTGGGATTGCCCATCCCAGAAAGTGACCAGATTTGAAAGGTCCGGGCGTTCACGTTCCTCATTTTTCTCGGATTGTGTGCCGATATAAAGAAATCCCGCAAAATGATCTTGCGCGTCTACGCCCAAAAGTGATTTGAAAGTCGGGGAAAAACTATACCACTCACTCAGCCAGTTTGTTCCAAATCCGTGTGCATTGGCGGCTAAACAGATATTGTAACAAACAGCTCCGGCAGAGAGAATTTGCTCCCATTGCGGATGCTTCCCCTCACGTACGCGCGAGACTACAGCGATAACCAGCGGAGCGCGAAGAAAGCGTTCTGATTCCAGCTCCAGCTTGGCTTCCGCAGAATCAGGGTTCTCTGCTGCATAGGCTTGACGCAGGAGATTACCAGCCTGACGTCTCGCGGCATCCTGAAGAACAATGAAATACCAAGGGCAGTATTTGCCGTGATCCGGAACACGTGTTCCTATCTCCAGAATTTCCTGAAGCTGAGAGGCATTTGGCCCAGGCTCTTGAAGTGTTGAAACTTTGGCTGATCTGCGTGTTTTAAGAAACTCGGCAACGGATAATTCTGACATGTGATCCTCTAAAAGACTAAAAGATAGGACTGGAGAAACAGCCATAAAAATGTATATATGATATGACATGACAGAAAAGACTTTCAAGATCCATTCTCCATTTGAACCTGCAGGTGACCAACCTGCGGCAATCAAAAGGCTGACAGCAGGCTTGGGGCAGGGACTGAGTGATCAAGTGCTTCTCGGGGTAACAGGATCAGGAAAGACCTTTACAATGGCCCATGTTATTGAGAAGACCCAAAGACCGGCTCTGATTCT
>QKCR01000018.1 GCA_003245575.1 Alphaproteobacteria bacterium
TTTTAGTCATGTATATCTCCGCCTTATTGCGTCAAAAGTTGAAGTTATGTGTCTGACGATCTTTGCGGGTAGTATTTTATAGTTTTAAACCATTTGGACGCTCCGGCAGCTGATGCGCTATTGTAAAGGCGCAGCTGTGTAACCGGAGGAGGAGACCAGCTTGTCGTTTGCGTTTGCAGGGCATTGTTAAATGCGCAGTTTGAGTCATTTAGCTGCTGGGCGCAGGAAATCTTTCCGCTACCCGACACGGGATAGGATACCCCCCATGATCCCTGATTGACAGACGATGTGAGGGCATCAACAGCTAAGCGGAGGAGGCCATGGTTATAGAACGCATTCCATCTGTTGTTTGATGTTCCGTCATCCACTCTGAAAAACATCGGGTAAAGGCCTATATTAAAGGTGACCCAGGAGACGTCGTTGAAGAAAGTTCCACTTGACTGATTGTACCAGGAGGCTGTTGGTATTGTCAGTGTTTCTACGTTACGTGTTGCCGGTGCGCTGGTCGTCGGAATATAGGACGTTGTATATTTTCCTACTTCCAGCTGTGGTGCTCCAATCCTGTATGTGATGTCGCATGTCGCGCCATTTGGGATAGAGACATATGATAACCATGAAGATTTAGCGGCTGTCGCTCCATGTACGAGAGAGGCTGTGGACCGCTCTTGGAATGGTGTTGTTGATGAGACGGTTACATCTCTGCTGGTGATGTAGCTATTGCCGGATGTCATGGACCGAACTTGAAAATCAACGGTGCAGGTTCCTCCAATTGAAGAATAGGCAGACACGCCAAGCCATGCTTTCGCGATTGTGGCTGTTCCATTGGTTACTGCGAGTTGATCTGCAATTGGCATTGTGAAAGTTATGTATTGCGTAGAGCCTGATGTATTGGAGGCTTGAACACGCATATCCAGATAGTTAATTCCGTTTGTTGTCCCCGGCGTCATAATGACCGAAGGTGCGGTCAAAGGGGCAGGCATCGCCAATTCCCAATGGTTTGATGCCTGAAATACCGCAGAGTATGTGCCGCCCGAGAGGCCCGAGAATTCACTGTTATAAATATAGTTCGTTCTGGCCTCTTCCATGAGCAGCCCTTTGGCTGTCAGTGTGGCAGGGTCATAGTCGAACCGAGGGGTATTGTTTGACGCCGTTTGGAGCGTTCCCGTTGAATCGAAATAGGTTGCTGTGGATGAACGTGTGAACGATCCGCTTGTTGCCGTCAGAAAGGAAGAGAGACCTGTATAGGCTGTGCCGTTAAGTGTGTATCGTCCGCTTGCGCCATTGGTAAAATCCATCGACAGGGACGGGTAATCCACTTTTACGCCAGATGTATTTGGGATTGTGAAGGTCAGATCTGTTTCCGGGTTACCATTCAGATCAGTGATTACTCCGCCGTTTAAGTCCAGTGGCGAGGTGAGGGCGACACCGTCGAGATCAAGATCGCCGATTGTCGGTGCATAAGAAAAAGTGAGGGATGACGTCCCTGTGCCTGCGGAATAGGTTGCGTATCTGGTTTGTCCGTCGACGTTTACAGCAATGCGTGGTGTGCCGCTACCTGTATTCACATTCACAGCTTCGGACATAGTGACCGTGAAGTTTACATCCGGTGGCGCCGCTTGTGCGGACGGGCTAGCGAGAATACTCGCAGAGACAAGATATTGGATATGTCTCTTTATTCTCATGGGGCATATGTCGCGCTGGCCGGTGGAGTTACGGAAGTAATTGTTGGCGCAACAACGTCTTTTGTTGCCGTTCCTGTCGCTGCACCACCTGCGTTTGCGGAGGCATCTGTCAAGGTCATGCTGACTGTCAATGTTCCGTCATTCAATCCGCTGAGGTTCAATGCGGTGAAGTTTTGGGTTGCCGTTGCAATTGTCCCGCTTCCTGTTACCGGCGTTCCGCCACCAGAGCTGGAGATTGTATAGCTATATGTTGCTCCGACTTCTGCGGACGTGATTTGGAACGCTGCGGCTGAAACGTTGGCTATATTAACCGGACTTGTTGTGAAGGCAACTGCATATCCTGCGGGTGCAACAGTATCCGCTACCGATCCAGAAAGAGGTAATGTGGTATCGGCAATTGTGGTTACTGCATCTTTCCCGTCCCCGCTTACTGTTGCTCCGTTATTATCCACGCCTTGTACGGTTAAGCTGGTAGCACCCGCATCAGCAGCCTGAACAGTATAGGCAAAATGTAGCTCTTTTGTGCCTGATCCGCTGATATAGGTCGCTGTTCCCGGGTTGCCGTTAATCGTCAGGTTCATGAAGGGTACTCCTCCGGAGACTGTCACTGCCGAGTTGAAAGGTAGACCAATAACAATTTGCTGACCAGGTGTGAGGTTTTCCGAGACAATAAATGGCGCATCTATCGGATACGGGGCTACTTTCATGCCTGTAATCGGATTGGCAACGCGGTCGATCTGGGTAGATATTTGGTCTGTGTGGGTGATGTAGTTCGGAGATCCGATGGCGACAGGGCCAACAACGCCGGTAATGGATTCGCCCATTTCTTCCGGCCCGAGATTAACAGACCCCGAAACTGAGCCTGTAAATGTAATGTTACCACCACGAACCCGAACGGATGAATTGGTTCCGTTCGATACGGTGTCAATGTCTGTGCCGTGAAGAACAATTGTGCCGCCCGGTACTGCGATATTGGTGATTTGTCCGTCAGATATAAATTGCATGCTCCCTGTGACCAAGGTGATGAGGTCAGGGACTACGCGAACCTGTGTGTTTTGGCCCAGTGTCAGTATTGCACCTTTCGCAAATTTCAAACGGCTATATGCGCCAACTGTGTTGGCGGTGGTGACCGTTACAGGCATCAAGAGGGTTTTTCCGACACTCAAAGAAGATGATCCGGTGTTTTCCAGGGCAATGTTTGCACCGTTTGTTTCAATAACGGTTAGTTTGGATGAGTGAGTACGACGGACCTGTGTACGAATGATATTTTCACGCTGCACTTTTTCATAGACGTAGTCTGCAACCGGCGCGAGTTCGGTTTTTTGACGCCATTGTAATTCTTCAGGTTGATCGAAGCGGTGCGTAAATCTTAGGGCCGCTTGTAACTGAGGAGAGTTTTGAGAATCTTTATCTACGCCAAATCGTAATGCCAGAGCCGGTACGGGGGAGTATTCCAAAGAGGCTGTGGTTCCATAAAGATCTTTTCCGTTTTCCTGACGATCCCATTGGTAGCCTTTCAGGGATGCTGTCCAGCTCGGGAGTTCGGGGATTTGTCCACGAACTTCTAAATCCCAGCCTGCTGCGGCACGGTCTTCATAATATTGATTTAATGATTTCCATGATGAGAGGGGCATGTAGCGATTTGCCGACACTGCCAATTGGCTGGTTCTGGCATCTACGCCGAGACTTACACGGTTGTGATTGCGTTTGGGAGCATGGTCGAAAAAGATATTCGCGCCATATAGGGTTTTTTGGTCGACTGACAGGCGGCGATAGGCTAATCCGGCGTTCAGTGTGTCATGTTTTACGCGAAAGCCGTTATCGTCAGTTTCATCAGGCGCTTTATAATAGGAAAGTTGGGTAAAGAGGTGATGTGTTTTTGTTTCGTCTTGCCAAAGGGGCTGAATGGTTGTGATCGAGCTGATGAAGTCTTTATCAGAAGTTCCGAGTTCAATTTCAAGGCGTGTCAGGAACGGTAGTTGGGACATACGTGCCATGTCAACGCCATTCATCATAAGGGCAGGGATAATATCACTGCGGACAGTTTGGTCCAGAGTTTGGCGCAGATTTACGGCTTCAACTTTTTCGCCTTTAATCATGGAGCAAAATGCATTCTTTGCGCGTACACTCAGTCCATCTGCTTGTTGAGAAACCCATTGGCCTGCTTGTCCAGGAATTGCAAATCCCGGGTAGACGCCCTGTTTCAAGTCGTTCACGAGATTTGTTTTCAAAAATCTGTCTACAGAGATTTGGCATCCTTGATCCAAAGCTGCGACAGCTGCTGCGTTTGATCCTCCACCATTATAGGCATTTCCTATGGTTTCAAGGTTGTTAAATAAAACCTGAATCTTATCTTGAGTATTATTAGAAAAATCTTCACTGGTCTCTGCGAATGCAATTCCGCTTGAGATGCTTACGCACAGAAAAGCTGTAAGAGCGAGAAAAGAAAATTTTATTTTACGTATAATTGCACTCGACTTTGACACAAAAGATCACCATGAGGGGGGGGGTAGAAGAATGGCCCGACTTATCGGAAGGTATTATATTTAAATAAAATAAGTGTGGTCAATACGCCCTTCGTATACATGCGAAAAAGCTGTGGCTAAATTGCTATTTTTGCCGATTTTATGCGATTATTTTACGAAATACACTTTTTGTTTAGGCTTGCGTATCTATTTCGTGCTGGCCAGAGGATTGGTCTGCTTTGGAAATTCCGACTCTTGCAGGGCGTAAAAGGCGATCGTGCAGTAAATATCCAGGCTCTATGATCTGAATAATGGTGCCGCTTGGTTTTCCGGGGACAGGGGCCTCGAACATGACTTCGTGGAAGTTCGGGTCAAATGCTTCTTCGATAGGCTCTATTTTCCGAATACCATTCTTTTCAAAGCAGGCCAGCAGCGCGCGTTCCATAGCCTCAATCCCGGAGACGAGTGGTGTAATGCGGTCGTCTACCTTCAAATCTTCAGGGATAGAGTCCAGTGCGCGGCGGAACGTGTCCGATACGTCCAGCAAATCACGCGCAAAGCCTGAAATTGCATATTTCATGGCGTCTTCACGTTCACGCATGGATCGCTTTCTAAGGTTTTCCATGTCGGCAATTGTACGGATAAGCTGGTCTTTCGTTTCAGCCAGAGATTGTTCCAGCTTGGCGATAGCTTCGGCATTTTGAGGCGCATCAGACAGGTTGCCAATATTTGCCAAAGCATCTTCTATCTCTGATTCAGTGGCATTTTCTTGTGCGGATTTCTTGGTTTGAGCCTTGAATGCGGCGGGTCCTGTCAGGTCTGTGAAGCCTGCAGGTTTTTCTGTTTCCTGAGGTTTGTTATCCGGGGCAGGGTTTTGTTCTGTACTCATGGTCTCGGTATTATTTGCTGTTGTGTTATATAAAATGAAATTCTGGAACTGAGAATAGGCAAGAGTTTGACGAAAATCAAGGTGCGGGTTGAGTTCATTCACATATGAAGTTCCGGCATGTATTCAAGTGTGCAGAGCATCATACAATACCGATCAAATTCGAACTAAATGCCCGCTAAATGTAGGGAAACTTTATAAGAAACTTAAACTTCCCAGAGGTAGAATGTATCATGTGACAGGTGGACTTATGGGAGATTTGTTTGATTATTCGCCAATAGATATGTCTTCAGAAGATTTCTGGACGGTGATCGGTGTGGTTGCTTTTCTGTGTGGTATCAAACTGGCTGCGGAAGATCGGCCTGAGCTCCCGTCATACTATGGTCTGGTCTTCTCTCTGTCTTCCAGTCTCTTTGTTATGTGGATACGGTTTTACCGTTAATTCCTTTTTTTCTTCTTTTATCTTATTTCTGGCATTTCTGATTTGACTTTTAGGGCTTGGGTCGTTTTTATGCGTCTATCAACCCCCTATAAGAAAAGCAGAATAGCCAGTATGTCTTCATTTCCACAACGCCCGTCCGGACGGGAGCCTCATTCTTTACGCAGCGTCGAAATTATTTGTGATGTGTCCAAGCATGCCGAAGGATCTTGCATGATTAAATTCGGTGATACGCATGTTTTGTGTACGGCGACGGTCGAAGAGAATGTCCCCGGTTGGATGAAAAATACAGGTAAAGGATGGGTGACTGCCGAGTATGGTATGTTGCCTCGTGCGACTGACAAGCGTACAGATCGTGAAGCTGCGCGTGGGAAGCAAACCGGACGGACTCAGGAAATTCAGCGTTTGATCGGACGCGCTTTGCGTGCTGTGGTCGATATGGAGAAAATGGGCGAGCGTCAGGTTCGTCTGGATTGTGATGTTATTCAAGCTGACGGCGGTACACGCACTGCGTCTATTACAGGTGCATATGTGGCGTTATATAAAGCTTTTGAGCATTTGATGACGGTCGGACTTTTGAAAGAAATGCCATTTAAGGATTCTGTTGCGGCTATTTCTGTCGGCATCCATAACGGGCAGCCGGTTCTGGATTTAGATTATGCAGAGGACTCTGAAGCTGAAACAGACGCCAATTTCGTGATGACCGGACGTGGTGGAATTGTTGAAATTCAGGGAACAGCTGAGAAAGACCCTTTTACTGAAGAACAGTTTATGGAGCTTTTGTCTCTGGCTAAAAAAGGATGCGGCGAGTTGACAGCTAAACAATCCGAAATTCTATCTGCGTAAATAAAAGGATCATTATGCGTATCGAGAAACTGGTTCTAGCAACCCATAACGCCGGTAAAGTTGCCGAGATGTCTGACTTGCTTGCCCCGTATGGGGTGGAGGTTCTCTCTGCAAAAGATTTCGGACTTACGTCTCCAGAAGAGACGGAATCCACGTTTGAGAGAAACGCCTTTATCAAAGCGCGTTATGTTGCCAAGGAGACAGGGCTCGCTGCGCTGGCAGATGACAGTGGATTGTGTGTCGATGTTTTAAATGGTGAGCCTGGTGTTTACTCGGCAGACTGGGCGGGTCCTGAAAAGGATTTCGGGAAGGCCATGGTTCTGGTGAATGACAAAATGGCGCAAAGTCCTAATCGTTCGGCCTATTTTGTTTCAGTTTTTGCTTTTGTGACTCCTGATGGGCAAGAAATGATTTTCGAAGGACGGTGTGACGGATCCTTGATCTGGCCGCCGCGCGGTAATGGCGGGTTCGGATATGATCCGATGTTTGTTCCTGATGGAGAAGGGCGCAGTTTTGGTGAAATGGATATGAGCGAGAAAAAGAAATTCTCTCATCGTGCCAAGGCGTTTGCAGAGTTTAGAAAAATATTCGAGTAATGTCATTCGGCATATATATTCATTGGCCTTTTTGTAAATCGAAATGTCCGTATTGCGATTTTAATTCCCATGTGGCGGAGACCATTGATTATAAAATATGGCGTGATGCCTATCTGACATCTATAGAGAATTGGGCTGTGAAAACCAAAGGACGTATTGTTGATACTGTCTTTTTTGGCGGCGGGACTCCGTCTTTGATGCCTGCTGATCTGGTTGGAGATATTCTAGCTTCTATTCAAAGTCACTGGCGCGTTTCTAATGATTGGGAAGTGACTCTTGAAGCTAATCCGACATCTTTCGAAACCGAAAAATTCGAATCCTTTCATGCGGCGGGCGTTAATCGTGTTTCCCTTGGTGTTCAATCTTTATATCAAGACGATTTAAAATTTCTGGGTCGGGAGCATACCTCTGATCAAGCACGATTTGCATTATCTGAGGCGCAGAAAATTTTTGATCGTACCAGTTTTGATTTGATTTATGCGCGCCCCCATCAAACAGTCGAGATGTGGACACGTGAATTGGAAGAGGCCTTGTCTTTATCTCGAGGGCATTTGTCTTTGTACCAATTGACGATTGAAAAAGGGACGCCGTTTTTTACACGGCATGCCCGCAAAGAGTTTGTTATTCCCGAGCAGGATTTGGCAGCTGATTTATACGATGTGACACAAGATATTCTTGAGAAGGCGGGTATGCCTGCTTATGAAGTATCTAATCATGCTATTGAAGGGCAAGAGTCCCGCCATAATCTGATTTATTGGCGGTATGGCGAGTATTTGGGGATTGGGCCAGGTGCACATGGGCGTGTTGTTCTGGATGGGCAGCGTTATTCGACGCGAGATCATCGTGCTCCTGAAATATGGTTGGACCGCGTCGCGCAAACAGGAGATGGGTTGCAGGCACAAGATGCGCTGACGATCGAGATGCAATTTCAGGAATGTTTGATGATGGGAATGCGGTTGAGGGAAGGTGTGCCGTTCTCTCGTTTGGAACCGTTTTGTAACGGAGATGTTTTTTCTGTTTTGGATAGGCAAGCTTTCGATCATCTTGTCGACGGTAAGATAATGGAAGATGCTTCTCTGACGGACGAAAAAACCCTGCGAACAACGCCGCAGGGATTCAAATGTCTTAATTCAGTTTTGGGCTATCTTTTAGCTCGTTCCTGATTTTTACTACTCAGACGGTGCTTTTGACGCCGCTGCCCCCATCAATGTCGAAATATCTGCTCCGTTAACTGTGACACCCTGATCGTTGGCTATGATGTGATAGGTTCTTTTGTCAGGATTATCCGGTGCGATTTGTCCCATCATTTGTAGAATAGCCAGTGGACCCATAATTTGCGGAGGCATTTTATGTTCTGCGTTTGGCCCGCTCATTTCTGTCATTAGCGTATTTAATCCTGTGATTTCCCATTGTTGGTCGGCGTTTGCCCCGAACGGACTGGTTGAGGTCGACTGGATTGTTCCTTTTCCTGAAATCTTGACGCTCTCACTGTCCAGAAGAAGAGTGTTCTCTATATTTGTTTTGGCTTGCGAGAGTAAGGTTATCATTGGTGTCGACGGAACGGCAGAGTTTTTATCCATTTCGTTAGATGCATTTCTCATGACTGATTTCATCGGGAAGTTTTTCACTTTAACATCCAGATTAATTTGGTGTGGGGAGAATTTTTGTTGGGATGGATCAAATGATTGTTTTATATCGTTTGCGGACAGACGTAATCCGAACCCTGCGAGATCAGGGTTTGTCAAATCCATATCAAGTCCAAAATTTGCATGGCCCAATGTCAGTAATTCTTCGGTTTGTTGTGCGTTGTTGTCTATTCTCGCGAATTTGACATTTTCTAGGGTAAGGTCTGATGACATAGATCCCATCGGGTTCTCAAATAGAGAAAGTGCGGTTTGTGCCGTATCTGTCATCTTTTCCGAATTCATTGCTAATGTTGCAGGGGATATTCCTTGTTCTCCGAGGGCAGAGAATTTTTTGCGGAGTTCTTGGTATCCGTTTGGATTCATATCTGTGAGTTTATAAGATGCCGTGACATTATCGATGGTGATCTTCTCTCTGGAGAGTTGCTGGATTGCAATGTCTTTTGCAGTAATAGTCATCGGACCACTCCAGAGGTTTTGTCCGGAATCCTTTAAATTCTGTGCAATATCAATTGATTTGATTGTGCCGGTTACGGGTCTGCTTTCTGTTTCCGAAGGGTTGGAAATCCGGATGTCTTTATATTCAGCTTTTAGAACGGGCACATAGTTTAGATTTGTGTTCCAAATTCCCGACGCAGATTGGCTGCCGATGTCGATGCGTGTGATGTCTCCATCTGCATTGGTCAGCGTAATATCTTTCGGCAGCGAGTAGGAAATCTTCCAGTCCTCAGGTGTTTTTCCTGGTGCTGCGTTGATAACAATTTTTCCGAAGTTAAGGATCGTATCTCCCGGATAGGTGGTTTTGATATGTGGAAGGACGATGTTGTAATAACCGCCTTTTGGCGTTATCTCGATGTCTCCGATCATCTCCATCATCGAGCCTGAGGCTGCATAGACATTTTTTTGCTCATCGAGGTAGGATTTTATAACGGCTTTGAGCGCAGACGCGCCTTGTTCATCTATTGCTGCTTTAGAATCGGTTGATCCTGCCAGAAGTACAAAAAATGCCGGAGATACAAGAAGAAGTGTCCGTAGGGAGTAAGCCATGCGTGCCTCGATTTGAGCTAATGTTGTTCCGAGACTCTAGCAATATATGTTCAGGAATCCAGCCCAAAATCTATTTTAAAGATGTTTTTGCAGGTCAGTCGTCCTGTTTTTATTAGAAAAATCCGATTTGTTGGAATTTTAAGGCCTTTTTTTGTGCCTTTTCTCTTGGATATATGGTGTTTTGGATATATAAATTTCGCTTCTAAAAAATTAAAAGGAATGAAGTCAGACACCATGATTTTGTCAGCTATCTCAAAACAATTTACCCTTTCCGATGAAGGGCAAATTTTCTTCCAAAAAGATTCCACCAATCCATTGCCGGGCGTTCCGCTCGCTAAAGTCAAAAAAGGCGAGAGCTTGTTGGCTCCGCAGGTCGAGTTGTTGGCCGAATTTGATACGGGTAGTGAAGACCGTGCGGCAGTGACAGAGCATGTGTCCACTTGGATGAAGGCTCATGTCTATACTGTGCTTGAGCCGTTGTTCGGGTTGGTTAGTGATGAAGCTATGGCAGAGACAGTTCCTGAGCCTGTGCGGACCATCTCCTTGAAACTTTTTGCCGGTACCGGAATTTTGCCGCGCGGTGATGTTGAGGATGCATTGTCTCAACTGGATGCCGATATGCGCAAAGCTTTGCGTGACCGTAAAGTTCGTCTCGGACCTTTGTTGATTTTTATTCCTGATCTGAATAAACCTGCTGCTGTTCGTTTGCGTGGTTTGTTGTGGTCATTGGCGAATGATGCGCCGTTGCCTGCGCCTGTTCCTAAAGACGGATCTATGTCGGTTGTCGTTGATGTGACCACGGCTAATCCTGATTTTTACCGCGCAATCGGTTATCCTTTATATGGGCCGCGCGTTATTCGTATTGATATGCTCGACCGTGTGATTAATGCAGTTTATGACGGCGCACAGGGCGGCAAGTTCCAAGCCCAGCATAATATGGCTGAGTGGATGGGGTGTCCGATTGCTGACCTTTATGCCATTCTTGAGGCGATGGGTCATAAGCGTATTGAAACTCCTGTTGTTGAAAAGGCTGCTGAAGAATCTTCCCCTGTTGCTGAGGCTGAAGCTCCTGCAGAAGTTGCTGAAGTTAAGGCTGAAGAAGGGGTCGTTACAACCGAAGTTGTGGCCGAGAAAAAAGAACCACAGAAAAAGCCTGACCTTGATTTCTTCTTCCTGCGTCGCGGAAAAGCTCATAAAGATGCTGCAGAGCGTCGCCCGCACCGTGAGAAATCAGATAAGCCGCAATTCCCGAAAGAGCGTTATGCGCCGAAGAATGCCAAAAAATCTGATGGTGAGGGCGAGCACAAGAAATTCAAGAAAAAGAAATTCGATGATCGTAAGAAAGACAAACGTGAGTTTCGTGATGAGCCGCGTGTGTTCAAGGCCGAAGCTAACGATCACGATAATCCGTTCGCTGTTTTGCAGAATTTGAAATTAAAATAGAATAATCAATCCCCAGACGAGGGCGGCATTGATGAGAGCTAAAAGGACTGCGGCGGAGCCAAGGTCCTTTACTTTTTTGGAGGCTTCGTGCCAGTCATTTGAGATGCGTTCGATGACGCATTCAAAGGCGGTATTGATAATCTCGGCGATTAGAATAATGAAGAGGGAGCCGATCATCAGGATGCGTTCTATTGTTGTAACATCCATCCAGAAAGCCAAGGGCAGGGCAATGGCGCAAAGCAGAAGTTCCTGACGGAATGCGGCTTCGGATTTAA
>QKCR01000118.1 GCA_003245575.1 Alphaproteobacteria bacterium
AAGGGGGCGACACGGCTTGCCTTCACCACCCTCAAAAAGTATACAGAAGGGAACGCTTTCTTGACGTTAGGGGCGCTGAGGTTTGGGTTCTTTTTTCCGGCCTAATACAACGATATTGGCGACATAAATTTGTACAGCTTTTCCATGTTGATTCAGCGTTGTCGTCTTGATCTTGGCGATCCCCTGGTAAGGTTTTGATCGAGATCCTCGAACTTCGAGGATCTCGACCTTGATCGTGAGCTCATCACCAGGACGTACCGGCCTCGGCCAGCGAAGTTCTTCCAGGCTGGCACCGATAAGCCCACCCGCAGGCTTAAAATTACTTTCGACCAGAAGCTTCATTGTCAGGGCGGCGGTATGCCATCCACTAGCTGCAAGTCCTCTGAAAAAAGTATGCTTTGCCGTATCTTCACTTAAATGGAACGGTTGCGGATCATATTGAACAGCAAACCCTATTATTTCCTCTGCCTCTATCCGAACTGTTCCGGAGGAAAAAATTTGCCCCGGTTTGAGATCTTCAAGAAAAACTTCTCTCATTTCATTGCCTTAAAAAAACAGTTTTTCGAGCATGCCAGATTGACCACGCTTCAGGTATGCGACCTTATTGTTCCGGATTGCCTCTGCTATTCAAGACACCACCATGATTTCTTGTGGTCGCCATTTATGAAAACGGAAAGCTGACCAGTCGCATTTGGTGGCGGTATAGCTTCTGTACATGTTACCGGCCTGCTGACGATATACTGGACGTTGCCTTGAGTAAATTCCCATCTTATGTAACGGCATACGCCAGTGCCTTCGACCATTTCCTCTCCTCCAGCGATGACCATATCGGGTTTTTCATTGACATTCTTTGGCTTATTCCAAGCCTTGTACTGGTATTTGCCTGAGGGAAGAAGCTTGACGGTAACCGTATGCTTTGAAGTCTTGCAGACGAATTGATCTGATGCTGCCGCATTGGAAAGGAGGAACGTCAAGATGATAAATGAAATTAAATATTTAGGCATATTTGGCTCCGTTGTGCAATTGAGGGCATGTAACTGATTGACAAACTTCAGGTTGCCTTGAGCCTTTTCAGGGTTTTGCAATCGTTCATCACGTTGTTTTGAGATATAACCTGAAAGCGAATACCTGTGCGCCACGCAAATATTGAGAAGTCTGATCATTTCCAGTTAGTCAGGACAGGCAGGGGAAATGTGGACTCAACACAAAACGTGGTACGTCTTCTGTTGTTAAGTTAATTGGAACTCGTTCACGCTCTTATTTTGCCAAATATGAAGAAATTCTAAAAAACAACGCAGCGAAAAAAACGCAAGATATTAGCCATACGGCCCTAGACAGTTTCGTGTTAAACCACAGAGCCAGAGGGACAAATCCCCAACAGATAAGACCTACTCCCATGGCAACAGCGGCCGGACCCTTCACAATTATCTCCATCCCCAGCCTGCCACTTCTTGCAAAATAATGTGCAGTCATCACCGCTTTGAATCCAACCCCGACAATAAATAGGCTTACCAGCGAGGCTAATATTCTAGGTATAAGCAAGGAATTTGGACGACCTGTCTGTTTACCTGCTTCGGGACTTTTGTCGTGAGAAGTTGTGTTGCTTGCCACCATTTAACCCTATAGAGAAAGGCCCGAGGTGGCTTCTTCTAGCCGCTTCGGTTCTCTGGTCCATTTAAAGATCTGATTTCTTGCCTTTTACGTCCCTCTGCGAAGGGGACCCTGTCACTGTTTAAGAATTCAATTCCACGAGGTGAACATTTTTTCGTTGGATTCTGACATTCGGAACCAAAAAATAATCAAGAGCCGACAGAGAAAAATTCTGCAAGCCCTTTCACTTGTTTACGCAGGCCAGGCTTATCTAACACCTCGAGATGACGAATCTATTTTTTGTTAACAGCAACCTTGACAATGACTTTATGGATGATATCTGATGAAAACATAGCCATATGTGCATCTTCAGGGAAGAAAATAGCGTAAAAATTTGGCTTAACAGAAATCCACCCATCAGGTTTATCGTTAAAATTTTGTGCATCACTTTCTTCATCAAAATTATCTGCTGGATTTATACATAGGGCCTTTGGCTTCCATCCCATTTCGTCTGTTCCAGATAAAACAAATTGTATATCAACATATTTACGATGTACTTCCAGGAGCCCTTCTTTCGATGTTTCGCCAAAATCTTTCACAATGATGGCAAAAATATGCCCATCGTCAATTTCATATTTGCCTGCTGGTAAATCTTTCAAATCTGCTCGAGACAGAAAACCAAATGCTTTTTCAAAACCACTGTTTAAACAATAATAGGAGCGAAAATTTTCCAAAGAATCAAGAATCATAATTATCGATTTATAAAGATGTTTAACATGCTAACATGGAGCATGCTGGAAACCGTAGCAGCAGGAGGTGTTGCTGGGAATCCATTGTTAATGGGCTGGTAATTCAAAGAAAGTTTTTGCAGTAGTTGCGCTGAAAAGCATGTTCACGAAATGGAACCCGCTACTGACGCCGGGAGTTGACCCCGTTGTCACCTCTTTGAATTCAAGGTACTCCAGGTATGCCGGGATACAAGTGGGATGCCTTCAGGCATTTGCTCGGAGAGGGGGGCTGTCACCAATTCCTCCCCCGGCCGATAGTCAAGTTGCACAGGAGATAGTTAGACTCGGTATAGAAACCCCTTGTACATTTTTTATTATACTTATTTGCTTATTCCTGTCTCCACTATTTCCCAGACGCTAACAGAACCACTGATTTCTTGCGCACCCAACCTTTTCCAGCTATGTTGCGACCTTTTTCTTCATCGCGCCATATTGCGCCTTTGTTCCATTCGTCTCTTCTTCTGTGAGTTTCTGTGATTCATCTGACCAATATCATCAAACAACACGGCTCCCGGGTGTTATTCCGCAACGCCTCGATGCAAATTCTTCCAGCCACCCGCACCGGCTTGGTCGGTC
>QKCR01000135.1 GCA_003245575.1 Alphaproteobacteria bacterium
CTGCTGACTTTAAATAGGAAAAATTCATCGGAGATTTAGCGCCATGCTTATAACAGAGCAACTACAACACATCGATGCAAAAGTCTTCTCGTTGGAGGGATCAAGGATTGCCGACTGGAATGGATACTCAGCAACATTTGAATTTGTCCGTTTGCCGTCAAATGTCGGAGGTTCACAGCTCTGGCTGCATTGCGCTTGCGGGCGGACTGTCAAACGACTCTACTTCTATCGCGCCTGGTTGCGTTGCCGTCATTGCTTGCAGCTGGGGTATCAGTCCCAACTCGTCGATGGCTACACACGGCAGATATGGCGGGAAGATCGGCTAAGGAAGTTGCTGCCCTGTGGCGCTCGACGTCCAAAGGGGATGCATCTGAAAACGTACCGGAGAATACGAGAGGCAATTCGCAATGCCCAGGAGATGCAGGACTACTACTTCTGTCTTGTGGCGCTGCCAATCTTGCGCCGGATGCGGTGAGTTTTCCGACACTATAAAAAGCATTTTTCTGTAACCAAAAAAAGGAGTAATTGCAGTCCCTAAAAAGGGCGCATTAAAGAATGCTGTTTGACGAGATAGGTGTCAGGAAATTCTTAGATAAAGCAAGACCGACTTCTGGGACAATATTTAAGATGGGCGCTCTATGGGGGATCCTCCCGACTCATAATTCGTGACAAATAAGAAGCGGCCCTTGAGCCAATCCTCAGAGACCGCAACAGCGGGGCTGTTGAAAAACACAGGCCATTCAACACTAACTGCTATTAGTATTATTGCAAAAGTCAAATATGCCGTTCAGCAGAAAGGCCCTTGCCCCCCCTATAAACCTTCAAATAACACGATGGATCTCACTTAATCAGACTTAGCCGTTCCTGAACATATACTTCGAAAGACGACAACTCATCTTTTTGGACTTGAATCTCATTCTCTAGCCTCATTATATCAGAACTTAATGTTTCGTGGCTTTCTCGAAAAATCTTCAATTGATCTTCCTTTTTGCGATTTCCATTTGTTATTTCTGCATTATTATTTATGTTGATTGTTGTGCCGTTATCCTCGTAATCATCTAATTCCTCTGCAATCCTTTCAATATTCTTTTCAATAACAGATAGTCGCTCTTTTTTAAAGCGCAAATCATACTGCATCATCTCAATGCTTCTTGAGCGGAAGCTCAAATATGATATAGCCGACTGGAGCTTTTGATTTTCATCGTCTAGGGCCTGCTGTGCCTTGAGTTGCTGAGTCAAGTGATCTAATGATTGTGACATTTGGAATAGTTCGATCGCAAAGTCGCTACGTTCTTCCGATGTCAATTCATTTGAAAAACAGATAGTTTGAGTAAAAATTAGCAGGGCTGCCAACAACAGAATCGATCTACACGTAGTCATCATACGAATACGGCCCCCTCAAAATTGGCACAAAAAGGAAACTGACACCCCTAGCAATATATACTGATTGTTCAGAATATCCAATAAAGATTATTTTCTTAAGTTATGTTGGCGGATGATTAGACAATCCCAAGCCTTAAGGGGGACAATTCTCAGAAACCCTGCCTCTCGAGATTGACCCCGTTGATGGCAGGTCATTTTCGGCTATCCGTAGCTAGGCGCCCAGGCTTGCTGGGACAATACGTCAGAGCGAGGAGGCCGTCATGGGAATGAAGGTAGGTTATGCAAGGGTCAGCACCACAGGACAGAAACTCGATGTTCAAATGGATCGCTTGGCGGATTGCGATCGTATCTATCACGAAAAGATGTCCGCCAGCTCCGCCCACACACGACCGGAGCTTCAAAAAGCACTCGATTTTGTGCGCGACGAGGATGTCTTTATTGTGACCAAGCTGGACCGACTGGCGCGCTCAGTTGTCGACCTGTCGGAGATCGTCAAAAAGCTACAGAAGAAAAATGTCGACCTGATGGTTCTGGATCAGGGAATCGATACAACCACCATCTATGGCCGGTTGCAGTTCAACATTCTGGCAGCGATTGGCGAGTTCGAGCGTGAACTGATCCGGGAGCGTTCACTGGAGGGCCGAATGAAAGCCCTTCAACGTGGCGTGAAGTTTGGAGCCAAGCCCAAACTGTCAGCGCAAGAACTTAAGGAGTTGGTGAGGGATTTTGACGCCCCTGGATGTAGCAAGAGCGAGATTGCCGAGCACTACGGCATAAGCAGGGCATCAGTCTACCGCCTCTACCGTTTGAACCGACAGCAGCAAGCATCTTGAGTGGCAACAATGCAAGGCCGCCGAGGAGATCCGGCGGCCTTGATGGATTAAAATCGTGTCAACAGGGCGTGTTATGTCCGGGGCAATCTGAGACAGATAAAATCTGTGTCGGAACCCGTGTTCAGTTGGACTCCAATTTTTGCCTTAAAGTGGTAAGATGCAAGATCTTAAATCACAGCAAGCCCATTGAAAGCTCCTTTGTATGTTCTCAATCAAATTGATATCTTATCTGGTTGCCTTAATTTTTCCTGTCTACATTTCTCTCAGATTTCCTTTGTGGGGCAAAATTTACGGAGGACTATGTTTCTGGTTTATGATCGCAGGAATCATGCTTTCTGTTGACCCAACGGAAGGGCTTGCGTGGGTTGGCTTAATTCTTTGGCTTTTTGTCGGATGGCCGGTAGGAATTTTTTACTGCACTATTACTTCTTTAGGAATATCTTTAGGAATATACTTACTAAGGAAAATTTTTGGATAACACCGCTGTCTTTGACTGTAAAAGATGGTATCAGTATTTTGTGATTGATTTAGATGTCTGACGCTTGTTCATTAAAATGGCTTGCAGCGCCATTTTTAGAAAGAGAGTGAAGTATGAGAAAATGTCCTGTTTGTGGTTCAGCACAAGTTCATTGGAATGCAGAACATAATGGAGAAAAATATAGACATAAATGTTTTGTTTGTGGAATGTGGCATGAAACCGAAGAACTTGTAACTGATGGAATTCACCCTGATAAT
>QKCR01000058.1 GCA_003245575.1 Alphaproteobacteria bacterium
CAAGGATAGGAGGCTATAAATGACTGCTGTATTGGAGCTTAAAAGCAATCTGACACGTGGAAATGTCTATCGCCGTTCTGACCTTGCCCAATGGTCGAATGCGGTAGATCGTCATGTGCAGATGCTTGTGAAGAATGGGGAGCTAAAAAAGCTCTCAGGTGGGGTTTATTACTACCCGAAACAAACAGCCTTCGGCGCATTGCCTCCGATAGATGAAATTTTGGTGCGGGCCTTCCTGAAAGATGATCGTTTCTTTATAGCGTCTCTTAACGCCTATAATGGGTTGGGGGTCGGGGCGACACAGCTTTATAACGAGCAGCTTGTTTATAACTCCAAGCGCGACGGACGTTATGAACTCGGAGGTCGTACATTCTATTTTATAAAACGCCCGTACTTCCCGAACGAAGTCACAGAAGAATTTCTGCTCGTTGATCTGCTCAATAATCAGCATCTCTTGGCAGAGGATACAAATGCCTTGCTTGAAAAGGTGGCGGAGAAAGCTAAACACTTAAGTCCACAAGCCCTGCAAAAGGCTGTTCAGGATTTCGGCGGCCTTCGTGCCAAGAAGTTCTTTGCCAAACTCTTTTAAGGTTATAGAGTAGGGCATGGCTTCACCCGATTTTCTGCATAACCATCCTGATTTTTCTGACCTGCTCCGTATTGTGGCAGGGGAGATGTCAATTGATCCTGTCCTCGTGGAAAAGGATTACTGGATTATGCACTGCCTGTACGGTTTGCAGCAGCTTGGGTTACGTTTCGAATTAAAAGGCGGCACATCACTCTCCAAAGGCTACGAGATCATTCACCGCTTTTCTGAGGATATAGATATTCGGATTGAGCCTCCTGAGGACATGAATGTAAAAACTGGGCGCAATCACGACAAACCGGACCACTGTGAAAGCCGTAAGAATTTCTATGATTGGCTGGCCTCCACTATAAAAATCGACGGAATTTATGATGTTCAGCGTGATACAGCGTTTGATGATAGTAAATATCGGAGCGGCGGCATCCGTCTTTTTTATCAAAAGACGGGTGGTAATCTGGAAGGTGTCAAGGACGGCATCTTACTCGAAGTCGGTTTTGATGATGTTACGCCGAATAATCTGAGTACTATAAGCTCATGGGCTTATGATTTTGCAGTCCCCAAAGTTGACATCATAGACAACCGCGCCGTGGATGTAGCCTGTTATCATGCGGGTTATACGCTTGTTGAAAAGCTACAAACCATTTCAACAAAATATCGTCAGCAGCAAGAAACAGGCAGTTTCCCTGTCAATTTTATGCGTCATTACTATGACGTATATTGCTTGCTCCAGAATGAGGATGTGCAGAAATTTATCGGGACACCAGACTATCAGGCACATAAGGAAAGACGCTTCCGGAGTGGCGATAATCCAGTGATTGCTGAAAACGGGGCGTTCTTGCTCGGTAATCCAGATATTCGCGCACAATATGCTACAGCTTTCAAAGCGACCCGCGCTCTCTACTATAAATCCCAACCTGAGTTTGATGAGATTCTGGAAGAAATTTCAAAATACATTGAACGTCTATAGTGAGTAGAAAGATGCGCGTTTTTACGCGCATCGGAAGATATAGTTTTTGCCTGCAATGGTGGTTTCGGAATAATCCATGGCGAGATCACGGGCGATAGCATCAAGATCGAGGTAGTAACGAATGTTTTCAGTGATATTGCCGAATAAACCATCTTCGATAAATTGCTCTGCCAAGTCTCGAAGGCTATCTAGCTCATAGATGTCGATGTCATATCCGTCAGGGTCATCCGTGCTATAATCGAAGTTATAACCGCATTCGCGAGTGGCAAGAATAATCCTGATTTTCTGGCCATCAGAGAAGTATTCTGAGGCGTTGAAATAATCACCTATCGTGCCTTGATGAATGGAAAGAGCTTTGAATAGCTCACAGTCAAGATCGTCACCGTCGATAAACTGGATTTCAAATTCTTCAACCAAATCGCCATAGTGGTTTAAAAGATTGGCTGATTTCTCGTTATACTCTTCCAAGCTGTGGAAATAAAAGCCATGAGCAGAGATGTCGTAGGGTTGAGCAAAGAGCAAAGGCTCTTGGGTCTGGATTTGAAGTTGGAATTCTGGAGATAAACAAGTTTCTTTTTGCATGATGTTCTTCCTTTCTCGGTTTGTTATCGAACGCCGAAAAAGTCAGGCGGGGGATTAAGCAGCTTGTGCATGGTCAACACGGGAAGTGGAGCGGGCAGCGCCATTGCAGAAGAGGCTCACCTGTCCATAAAGGCGGTCTATAACGATAGCAAGACGGGGAATGGAAGGGATGTCATGAAATTTATTATTTTAGATACTTTGAATTTAAGCAAATAGAAATGGGTAGAGTCTTTATATATAAGTTCAGGTTTAGAAATTTCTGAATTGAATATCAAAATTTTTTGCTTTTGGGATAGCCTTCATATCCAAAGGCCTGGTTTGTGGAGCGAGAAACCCGAGAGTTGGGCGGTCATTATCCGTACGAAAATTCTGAATGGAATAAGTTCCACCATATTTTCTGAGCTCTAGATCATTTATAATCTCGATAACATCAGTTTCGTTCATCAACCCTGTATGGACTGTTGTGCGAACTTCAAAAGGGATGTGAGTTTGAGAACACAAAATATCAAGAGTTTCGGAGAATTTCTCAAATTTTTCGACACCTGTGACCTTTTTGAATTTGTGAGAAGGCGCTTTATAATCCAGCGCGATATAATCCAGAAATCCTTTCTCCAGAAACTCGCGGATCATATCTGGCCGAAGACCATTTGTATCCAGCTTGATAGCATAGCCAAGATCTTTTATTTTCTGAATGAATTCTTCCAACGCAGGGTAAGAAGAAGCTTCTCCACCAGAGAGAACAACACCATCCAAAAGCCCGCGACGCTTGTGCAAAAATTTCATGACATCTTCGACCGTGC
>QKCR01000059.1 GCA_003245575.1 Alphaproteobacteria bacterium
GATTACTATCAACCCGAGGCTTATGTTCCGAAGTCTGATCTCTACATAGAAAAAGAATCGACGATTAACGAGCAGATTGACCGTATGCGGCACGCCGCAACGCGTGCCATTTTTGAACGTCATGACGTCATCATCGTTGCGTCCGTATCCTGTATTTACGGGATCGGGTCTAAAGAAGACTACTATGCTATGACCTTTGAGGTATCAAAAGGGCAGATCATTGATCGTCAAGACCTGATCGCCAAACTGATAGAGCTTCAATACAAGCGCAATGATATTTCCTTTGAACGAGGGAGCTTCCGCGTCCGTGGAGATACCGTGGAGCTTTTTCCGGTTCACTTTGATGATCGTGCATGGCGTTTTTCCATGTTTGGGGATGAGATAGAGGAAATTTGTGAATTTGACCCGCTGACGGGCCAAAAATTTGTCACAATGAATGCCGTGCGCGTTTATGCGAATACGCACTATATTACGCCCGGCCCAACGATTGCACAGGCAATTGAAAGCATTAAGAAAGACCTGAAGATTCAACTCGAAGAGTTTAATAGGGACGGAAAACTTCTTGAAGCACAAAGGCTTGAACAGCGCACAACATTTGATCTGGAAATGTTGACAGCGACAGGAATGTGTCAAGGTATTGAAAACTATTCCCGTTACTTAACAGGGCGCGCCGCTGGAGAGCCTCCGCCGACTTTATTCGAATATCTTCCTGAAGATGCGCTTCTCTTTATTGATGAAAGCCACGTAATGATTGGCCAATTGGGAGGAATGTATAACGGAGACAGGGCCAGAAAATCGACATTGGCCGAGTACGGATTCAGATTGCCGTCCGCACTGGATAACCGCCCTCTCAAATTTGAAGAATGGAATAGGATGCGTCCGCAAACCGTCTATGTTTCCGCAACTCCAGGCGACTGGGAATTAGAGCAAACTGGTGGAGACTTTATCGAGCAGGTCGTGCGCCCGACCGGATTGATTGACCCTGTCGTGGAAATTAGGCCGACAGAGTTCCAGATTGACGATCTGATGCAAGAGTGCCGCAAGATTGTTGGTGAGGGTGGTAGAATTTTGGTCACAACCTTAACAAAAAAAATGGCGGAAGATTTAACCGAGTATCTTGTCGATAACGGATTAAAGGTTCGCTATCTCCACTCAGATATTGATACGCTCGAGCGTATTGAAATCATACGTGATCTACGTTTAGGCGAGTTTGATATTTTGGTCGGGATCAACTTGTTGAGGGAAGGGCTGGATATTCCGGAATGTCGTCTTGTTGCAATTCTGGATGCAGATAAAGAAGGGTTCTTGCGTTCAAGAACATCTTTGATTCAAACGATCGGTCGCGCCGCGCGGAATATTGGCGGTAAAGCAATCCTATATGCGGATACAATCACCAAGAGTATGAAGGCAGCTCTTGATGAGACATCACGTCGTCGTGAAAAGCAGGAAGCCTATAACAAAGAACACGGCATCACGCCAGAAAGTGTTAAAAAGGCAATCGGAGAACATTGGTCACAAGATCCTCAAAATAACGAACGCGAGAAAGTTGCTGTCGGTATGTCGGATCAGGAACAGGCATTGCTCCAAGATCCGAGAACTCTGAACAAACAAATAGAGAAACTCAAAGAGCGGATGCTCAAAGCAGCTGGAGATCTCGAATTTGAAGAGGCAGCAAGATTACGTGATGAAATTAAACGTCTCGAGACACTCGAGCTCGAAGTATCTGCAGTCAATTTTTAATTTCATTAAAACTTTAGGCAAACTGTCGCATTTGGTTAAGGGTTGTTAATCCTAAAGGATATAAACTTAATCTATAAGCATGGTTGATCTTGGGACAACGGAAATGTTGGCCTGGATTTAATAAATCAAAAAACTGTACAGGAAGGATGGGTAGTCAAATGCCTGAAGTCTACGTTGTAGTTGCATTGGCATTTGCTGTGTTTGCAGCAGTGTCGGCAATCGGCTCGGCCATTGTGCTGGGTATAGGCTATGAACGCTTAAGGGCGGGATTAGAGAGAGTTAAAGAGGGATTAGACCTTGTGGGTCGTCAGACAGGATTCTTTAGCAATGAGTTGCATAAACTCGATCAAAGAGTTGATGAGCTGTCACAGGCGAAGCCCAAGAAGGTCGCAAAATCCAAAGGAAGAGCAAAGAAAACCAAGCTTGCGGAGGTTACACCGGAAGTCGTCCATCAGGACGGAGGATCTATCTCTGTGCCAATGGGTTTAAAGCCGAGTAACGATTGGCAGATATTGCAATCCGTTGCGCGGGAAGAGGCATTAGCCAATTTCGCTCAAATGGGTTCTGCAAACTCCGACGGTAAGATCCGCTATATGTAATAATTTGGCTCAAGTGCAACTTGATGGAGAGAAGTTTTCTTCTCTCCATTTCTTGCTGTTTATTTGCTTAGTGATTGAGCTGGCGAGAAGGTGTATTATTTGGATGAGCAGATTGGGTCTCGAAATATATTTTGAATATATCACGTACGGGAGCAACCGCTCGATCAAGAATTTCATGTTCCAGATCAGCTCTGGAAACACCGTTGCATCGACGGAGACCTTCCATATTGTCGCCTAAGCGTATGAGGTAAAGGGATTGCAGCGTTTGCCGTAGCAAAGGGGCGTCCTTTGCAGAATAAGAAGATCTAAATGATGCAAAAATCTCTCGCATTTCCATCTTCTCTAGAGCCAGTCGTAGAGCATAAAGACTTTTGATGGCGCCGCTCTGGATGAAATAATGTTCAAGGCGGAGGGCTGCATCCAGCATTTCGACATCGGAGACATGTTGCTGCAATGAATAAAGCGTACAAAGCGCGGGTAAATCTCCACGTGCTTTAAGAGTATAGAAGTCATCAAGTGAACCGTTTTGATGCTGTATGAAATGGGCCGTTTCATTTACCAAAGAAAGGGCCAATACAATCGTATAATAATGATCAAAATCAGGACGCTCATATCTTGGAATATTGCTCGATAAAACAGTAAACTCTTTTTTATATCGATGAAGGTCGGAACCGATTTTAATTCTGCCGATTATGGACCCTTCCGGAGTTGGAAAGGGAGTATATTGAGCCAATGCAATAAATCCGTATGGAGCTGTACTGACAGAAACATGTGGCCACATATCCTGACTATAGGGAATTTCTGCCGCTTCGAGCAATTGCACGGCAGATTGAAGATAGGGCGGGTTAGAAGAAGGGAGCGCTGCATTCGCTGTCTGCAGTGTGCAGATAGTCAACAACAGAATAACAACACTCACCAAAAAAGCAGTATAGAGGCTAAACCTTGAGAACTGGGCATTCCAGCATGGTGATTCCATGCTGAATATCTTTATATAAGGTTCCCAATTTTGTTGTGCTGTCCTCATCATGTGTTTTCTCTGCCTTAAGCTTTGACAGTATAGTATAGGTCAGAAATTTGGATAGGCTAGGACAATCAATTGTCGTGATGTTTCCATCAGCTGTTTTGAATATGCCGAAGCTATGGCGACTCTGGCGGACGCTAATTCGCCCCAAAAACTCCAATTGGTGTTTTTGCGGATCAGTGGCAAATTGGAAATTAAGATATGGAGATGGCCCCATATATTCCGGTGTGCCGAGTGTAGACGGGGGCGGAGCAGCGCTATTTTGTTGGTCAAGTGGAGTCAAAAATATCGGGCCTGCTTGTGGTGCTGTTGCAGCCATAAACAAGGCTGACAATGCCAAAGCATGCCTGTTCGGCATTCTTCTAAAAATATCCATAATGTATTCCCTGTTGTAATTTTGATATAGTTGACAACAATATTCGTTATTTAGAGTGTGGTTTTCAAGAAAATTATTTACAACCTAAGGGGAATGGTTTTGAATTCGGGTGTTGCGACATTCGGTCGTATATGGTTCGGGCGTTTAAGGGCATATAGTCCTGATAGTCCTACGACTAGCCCTCAATTTTTTTAATCCAGGTGGAGATATTATGAACAAATTACTTCTTTCTGCAGCTTTGGTTGCATTGATTCCTTCTTCTGCAATGGCAGAAGGCTTCCAGAAAACTGCTGGTGACTTCTTGCTTCGTGGTCGTGCTTTGGCTGTTATTCCTGCTGAAGATGCAGACATTAAAGGCGGAGCAAAAAATATCGGTTCTATCGACAATTCCGTAGTTCCTGAATTGGATTTGACATATTTTATCACCAACAACATCGCTGTTGAAGTAATCGCAGCTGTAACCCCACACAATGTTAAAGGTAAAAACGCATTGGCTGGTGTAGATGTTGCTGATGTTTGGTTGTTGCCTCCTACAGTAACTCTTCAATACCACTTCGACCCAATCGAACAAGTTGGCGGAATTAGCCCATACGTTGGTGCTGGTGTGAACTACACCCACTTCTTCAGTGCTGATGCAAAAGGTCCTTTCAACTCTGCAAAATTCAGCAGCAGCTGGGGTGGCGCTTTGCAAGCTGGTGTTGACGTTCCTCTGTCCGGTAACTGGGCTCTGAACGTAGACGTTAAGAAAATCTGGATCGACACAGAATTGACACTCGACGGAACAACAAAAGTTGACGCAGAAATCAACCCATGGGTTGTTGGTCTCGGTGTTGGCTACAAGTTCTAATTTGAACTTTGCGAGTTAAAAAGATTATGCCCGGCCTAGGTCGGGCATTTTTCTGCCTTTTTACCGTCAGGCCTCTTACCAGATTTATGAAATGATGGTACACTTCTATAAGTGTAACAATGAGGTCTCGTTTTGAATATTTGGTTGATATTTTGGGTGTTTTTCTCTGTGTTTATCATGGGGATTTTCTTTTGGTCCACACAAATCCTGATGAGACAAAAGACAGCTTGGAGACAGTTTGCCAAGCGTCATGGGCTGACATACGACAACAGAGCCGTTTTGGCGTCACCTGCTGTCGGAGGAATTTATAGAAATTATGGGCTGGCGATCTTTTCCGAGGCTCAGATGGATGGCGATTCCAGAGGTCGTAAATTCAGAACCATTATCCAGATGGAGTTGCCTGCAGGTATGCCGACAGAAGGGGTTGTTGCAACTCACTCCCTCAGCGAAATGGCATCACTTCTTGAATTGGAAGAAACCTACACACCCGAAAATGGGACGTGGGATTCATCT
This sequence comes from Alphaproteobacteria bacterium, assembly GCA_003245575.1. Taxonomy (GTDB): domain Bacteria; phylum Pseudomonadota; class Alphaproteobacteria; order Micavibrionales; family Micavibrionaceae; genus UBA1573. The sequence goes on from QKCR01000059.1 coordinate 5,097, forward strand.
ATCTATCTCAAGACCAAAGATGTTAAGAAAATGAAAGAATACCTCACGTCTCAAAGAGTGGCCGCACTCAACGCTCTTATGACTGCAAAAGGTTTGGGAGCATTGTTTATCTTTAATGAAAAAGAAACATTACTTCGCGTTGAGACGGCAGAAGCCCTGGATAAGCCTGACAGGCTTGAAAAGCTGGTCAACAAGATCTGTGACACCGCCGACAAGTTGTTGATTGATAGCAATAAGAAAGAATAGGGGCGGTCTTTATATTGTCAAAGCACAGCCGTAAAAAGGACAGCCTATGCGCTGTCCTGTTCTTTAGGAGCATGTTTTGCCAAAATGCGTTGCAAGGTTCTGCGGTGCATTTTTAGGCGGCGTGCAGTCTCGGAAACATTACGCCCACACATTTCATAAACGCGAAGGATATGTTCCCACTTAACGCGATCTGCGGACATAGGGTCAACAGGCGGCTCAGGTAATGTGACGTCATCCGTTTGCAGAAGTGCCTTTTCAATCATATCTGCGTCAGCAGGTTTGGCGAGATAATCAATTGCGCCGGCTTTTACAGCAGCAACAGCAGTCGCAATATTGCCATAGGCCGTCATCATGATAATCCGGCAATCTTCGACTATTTCGCGAAGCTGATCAACGACTTCCAATCCGTTTCCATCTGCAAGTCTTAAGTCCACAACGGCGAATTCGGGTTCGAATTCTTTGGCAACTTTGATCCCATCTGCAACAGTAAATGCAGTTCGAACGGTGTACCCGCGCTTCTCCATCGCTTTCGCCAGACGTGTACAGAGAACTTCATCATCATCAATGATAACCAAGTGTCCCTTCATGCTGACTTCTGAGGTATCGATAGGTGCGTCTGTCATTGGTGAGGACTCCATTTATTCAGTTTAGGGGCTTCTATACGAAGGTATATTAGCTTATTTTGTTTTAAGGTTGTAAGTCAATAAAGACTCATATGCTATTTCTGACCAGAGAACGCTGACTTGAGCGCCTCCCGATGCCAGATTGTTATAAAATACGTTTGCGCCAACATCTTCAAGTAAAGTTTGGGCAATAAAGACACCAAGCCCCATGTTTTTTCCACTATCTGCTCGTGTGGATGTATATGGCTCGCCCAATCTTGGGAGAATCTTGGCAGGGAAGCCTGGACCATCATCCTCAACAGTGATTTTGATACCTTTATTGATAGTTATGAATATTGAGACATGGCTGGCCGCCAAAGACAGGGCGTTCTGAATAAACACGCCGAGTCCGTGTGACAGTTCCGGTCTTTGGGGAATAAGGATTTTATTGTCTTCTTCCGAAACATGAATTGTAAATCTGATTTCTGGTCTCTCGGACAAAAATCCGTCTGCAATTCCTTGAACAAGAACTTTGGGAGGCAAGGGGTCCGCCATGTAAGTCGGATCACCTTTTAATGTCTTCCCGAAATTCGCAAGTATGGTCTTACAGCGTTCCGTCTGTGTAATCAGTGTATCAATATCGTCTGTAAGATCTTCCCGATCCTTCAAATCATGAGATAGTTCTTTCGCAATAATGGTAATTGTACCTAAGGGGCTTCCCAATTCATGCACAGCCGCTGCGGCTAATCCTCCAAGGGCCTGAAGCTGCTTTTGTTTCAACAAAGCAGTATCAGCCGCAAATCCGGCCTTTTGCATGGTACGACTTTCTTCCGAAATCTGCCATGAGTAGAAAGAGGCAAAAATCAGGGTAATGACCATGGCGAGACATTCAATCAAAATGAAAAACCTGTCTTGCCCCAGAAAAATCGGAGGCCATTCCAGAGGCAAGTAGAATAATGAGATGTAAAAGACGCAAGTAAGCCCCATTGTCAGCAAAATCAGCATTTGCTTTTTAGGCAGCAACGTAGAGCCGATCAGGACCGGAGCGATAATCAGTACAAAAAAGGGATTGCCTAATCCGCCTGTCAAATACAGTAGGATAGTGAGCTGGAGAATGTCAAAGGACAGATAGGCAAGGGACTTCGTAGCATCCATGCTGCGATGGTGATCTTTAATCGTGGCATAGTTATTGACGATACCCGAAGTAACAATTGTCAAAAGGCACAATGTAATCGGGAACCCGAATCCCAGCCCGTAATAAGATATAAGCACAGCAAGGGTTTGCGCTGTCAGGGCAATCCAGCGGGCAGCAATTAGAGACTGTCCGCGTACTGATCTATCATCATATGCAGTGCTCGATTTACGGCGAGATCCGGGAAATGAGATTTTAAACATACTGTCCCTCGAAGGCCGTTTATGAGTTCTTGACCGTTATACCATCAAGGAGAAGGTCATTTTTGAATTGGGGAATAAGGCAAGCTGCACTAATCCCGCATAACGGCTCATTACTTTGCGCGGCAATCAGATTGTAAGGAGCAGGAATGAAAGGTTCCGAAAAATTTTGAACAATATGTTCGGCTATTTGTCCTGTTATCGCGCAGTGTTGCCCGATAAATTCCGAATATTCCGAAAGAACTGCCAGAGCAGCCAAAGCACCCACACCTTCTAACAAAACCGGAATGCCTGCCAGCCGCGCAGCAAGTATAACCCCGCACATTGCGGCAATCTCTGGACCACCGATTGCAAGGAGGCAATCAAAGCCTTTTCTTCCGGCGTTGATTTTTAGAAGTCTTTCCAGATTGAGGTTTGCTACATCGTTGGCGGGACCATCTTGAGTAGAATGTGCGTTGATAATGGCAGATGCAACAGTATCACAAGACGCTCCGAAGGAGCTGAGTGCCATGAAGTCTGTTCCTTGCTCAACACAAATGAGGCCATACGCCAACGAGCGAATCATTTCCTCCAGATTAAAAGAAGATTCGTTTGTGGAATACGTCACAGGGGATGTTGGGGCCATCTCATAGACGCGCAGGTCACAGTTGGCATGGCTGCATAACTGATTAAGTTTTGATGTTCCTTTATTGCATTCGGCGATAAATGTTTTTACATATTCCAAAGAATCTCGATTTTCTATATGGGAATCTGCCAGTTTATAGGCTCCCCCAAAGATAGAGAGGCGGGGAGACTGAAGCATTTGTCCGGATGCGCCGGAAAGCGGCGCAAGCCAGTCATAAATGACCGATTTAGGCTTAAAATTTGGGGTATTTGAGTGAATATCTCCAATGGAATCAATAAGATTCAGGATTTCTTTCAGATCTGCTTCGGCCTGTGCGGCTGTTTGGGACATAAAGGGCCTTCTTTCCTCTAACAAAAGACTTGACGAAAGACGCGGAGATGCACTATGGTCCGCGAGCTTCATAGCTTTTTTACAACTAATTATAAATAAGTCATACAAGGATTTTGCCATGAGCCGCAAGTGCCAGGTTACAGGAAAAAAAGTAATGTTTGGGAATAACGTTTCCCACGCTCAAAACAAAACACGTCGTACATTCAACCCGAATGTTCAAGACACCAGCCTTTTCAGCGAAGCATTGGGAACATTGGTTCGTATGCGCGTAACGGCTGCTGGTCTTCGTACCATCGACAAAAAAGGCGGATTGGACAAGTTCCTTTTGGAAACACCAAAGTCCAAACTTGATCCTGATCTTCACGACGTTAAAGCACGTGTTGAAAAAGTAGTCGCAGCGCAAGCCTAAGTGGCGGCGTGAGCAACGTGGACGAATTTTCGACCAATATCGACTATCCGAACTTCGGATTTGAGATCCTGCAAAGAGATGCAGGATCTTTTGCTCGTCTGGGCAAATTAAAGACACCTCACGGAACAATCGAAACACCGAATTTTATTTTTGTTGGTACAAAAGCGTCTGTTAAAAATCTGCACCCGTCCCAGATGCGCGAAGCCGGAACAGATATGATCTTGGCAAATACGTACCACCTTTATATTCAGCCTGGTCCTGATCTGGTCGAGAAAATGGGCGGCTTACATAAATTCATGGGCTGGGATGGCCCGATGCTGACTGACAGCGGTGGGTTCCAGATATTCTCGTTGGGTACAGGCACAGGTGCTGACGAAATCAAAGGAAAAGGCAAAGCGGGAAATAAATCCTTGCTTAAGATTGATGAGCAAGAAGGCGCTATTTTTAAATCCTATAAAGACGGAAGTATCTGTAGACTTAACCCTGAAATTTCAATGGAAGTTCAGCGTAAACTAGGTGCAGATTTTGTTGTTCAGATGGATGAGTGCACGCCGCATAGCGCTGAACGCGAATATACCGAAAAATCCATGCACATGAGTCACAGATGGGGAGATCGCTCTCTTCAGGCTTTTGAGAAAACACATAACGGCAAACAGGCTGTATATGGCGTTGTTCAAGGTGGCGTATATCGTGATTTGCGCGAGATGAGTGCTGACTATACCAGAAGCCGTCCATTCTTCGGAACAGCAATTGGTGGGTGTCTGGGCGGAACAAAAGTTCACTTCTATGAAATTCTGTCATGGTTGCCGACACGCATCCATCCTGATCGTCCGGTTCATTTGTTAGGTATCGGAAAAATCGAAGATATTTTTGAAGGTGTGAAGCAAGGAATGGATACATTCGACTGCGTAACGCCGACTCGTGAAGCCCGTCACGGCAGAGCCTTGATGAAAGGCGTCCGGGGTGGTTTCATTAATCTGAGAAACAGCCAATTTAAAGACGACCCGACACCACTCGATGAAACATTGGGACTGGCATCGTCGGCTCTATATTCAAAAGCCTACATCCAGCATTTGATGAAAGCTGGTGAAATGCTGGCCTTCCAGATTATCAGCCAGCACAATGTGGCAGTCATTGCGCGCCTGATGAAGGAAATCCGCGAAACTTTGCGGAACGGCGGTAGCCTCGATCAGCTCAGAAAAGAATGGCTTCCTGATTAATCAGGGTAAATTTGTCGCATCTTCCACTTAACTTGAAGGTGAAAGTGGGGTATAGTTCTGACAAGGGAAATCAGCCATGTGTCCACAGCAAGCTTCTACAGAATTAGGTTCAAGACTATCCGCAATGAATAGCGAGTATGCCGCATGGTTCTCGCAAGTTCTCAGAGCAGTGTTTTATCGTGGTTATGCTGTACCTTTTGAAAAGCCTGCGCTGGTTGATACAGTTCAAGAGATCAAGAACAAGATTAAGAATGAGACGCTTCTTTCACGCTTGGTGGAAGAGCAAAACAGTCTGCATCAGATTGCAGATGAAATGATGTCTGGCGAAAAAATGCCGCCGATAGAAGAGTTCGATATATTTTGGCAGACCTACGAAGGGTTCTCCACGCATCTGAAAAGATTGGACAGGGATACGGTTTTATCGGATTTCGGATTGGATATGCAGACAGGACTGCGCAGCGAAGCAGTGATGATTCCTGAACTGGAGAAAGAGCTCGAGCGCAGATCAAGACGAGGGCAGCCGTTTTCTGTCGCAGTCTTGAGGATTGATAATAAAGAAGACCGTGGAAAAGACACCGCCATTCAATCTGTTTCAAAAGCTGTCCTGAAGACAATTAGAAGTTTTGATGATGCTTATTTTGTTGGAAACGGTGAGTTTGTTATCAGCTTGAAACATTCTGATTCAAACGGAGGTCTACGTTTTGTAACTCGTTTTAATCAAGCATTAAAAGAAGATGATACAACGGATTTTACGGTATCATCCTGTGTTGCAGAGCCTCTCCCCGGTGATGAAATTCATGTCCTGCTAAAAAATGTTCGTGCTGATTTGGATCATATTTGCGAACTGGGGCACGGAGGTGCAGGGCAATATGAGGAAGTCAGTCCTCTCAACCGCTTCCTTCAAACGCTCAACACAGGCGAAAATCAAAACGAAGCTAAATAATATATATATAAGACAGGATCAAACATGGCATCTCACCCGGACTTTCCCAACCTGACGATTGTCAACCATCCTTTGATCGCGAATAAATTGACAAGAATGCGGGAAACATCCTGTCAGGTTCCTGAGTTCAGAAAACTGACCAATGATATTTCTTATCTGAT
>QKCR01000014.1 GCA_003245575.1 Alphaproteobacteria bacterium
GCATCCTTGAATATTTCTTATTGGCTATTCGATATTTTTCTGCCGTCCAAACATCTGAAAATCTGAGTATCTCTTTATACTGAACACTGCGACTGACCACTGTGACTTGTCTTCTCACCCTCATACTCTCAAACTCTCATCGTCTCAGCGCACAGCGCATCTCTGCGGTTAATGGGAGAAGTTCATAAGTACATGAGTTCATGAGTACATAAGTTCGAAAGATAAAAGCCTGGCATCCTTGAATATTTCTTATTGGCTATTCGATATTTTTCTGCCGTCCAAACATCTGAAAATCTGAGTATCTCTTTATACTGAACACTGCGACTGACCACTGTGACTTGTCTTCCCACCCTCAAACCCTCTCACACTCATACCCTCTCAGCGCACAGCACCCACTGCGTATTCTTAGCGTTCTTTGCGGTTAGATTTTCAGTATTTGTAAATTAATCCTTCGGCAGGAGAACAAAAAAAGCAGGCCCAAAATGGAACCTGCTCTCTCCAGTTGATTATCGATTAGCTTCTTACAACAATTTCTTCACAACAGCCAACGCGGCTTCGTAATCCGGTTCAGTGGTTACTTCCGGAACGATTTCGACATATTGTATAATTCCATCCTTGTCAACAATCACGGTACCGCGAGTCAACAAGCGCAATTCCTTGATCAGGAAACCATATTTTGTTCCAAAATCCACATCTTTATGATCAGAAGCTGTAATCACTTTATCCAATCCCTCCGCAGCGCAAAAACGACTTTGAGCGAATGGCAAATCACATGAAATGGATAAAATCACGGCATCTCCCAGATTAGACGCTTCTGCATTAAAACGCTTATTTTGCAATTGGCAAACGCCTGTATCAATGGATGGATAGATCGCCAAAACGCGCACCTTCCCGTCATAATCACTCAACTTAACAGGATTAAGACCTGCACCTACAAGTGTAAAATCAGGAGCCTGCTGCCCTACTTTAACCTCTTCGCCCAACAAGGTTAATGGTCCGCCTTTAAAGGTAATTTTTCCGGTTGTCTCTTTCATCTTTGGTAATTTTATTCGTAATGATTATTTTTTTCAGTGGACATAAAGTTGACAAACTCAAATCTTATATCCAAATTAATTTTGCAGATAGAACAACAAAGTTGGCCTGTTGTTTGAACCAGTAGCAAATTTCTTTTTCGAATGACAAAATAGATACTAGATGCCAGAACCAAGATGGCGAATTTCTGGATATTGACTCTCATCTCTCAGCGCCTCCTTTGCGTCCTTTTGCGGTTAAAAGAACAAGCACATAAGTTCATGAGTACATAAGTACGAAAGTAGAAAATCTGGCATCCTTGGATATTTCTTATTGGTTATTCGATATTTTACATTTACCTCCCATAACTTGAGGCTTGCAGCCTGTGGCTATCTACTTGCAACTGTTTTCTCATGCACCAACAGATCACCACGTCGCTGCGCTCCTCGCGATGACGATGATGAGCCCCGTCATTGCCTGCCCGGCAAAAGCGGTCAGACGGGCGATCCCGATTTATCGGGAGAAGCAATCCCTCGCAAAGAAGCACGAAAAAATCACCACATCATCGTATCATCTCATCGCTCACCTTACTGGGTGGTCTTCAACTGAATACTGAGACTGACCACTGTGACTTTTCTCCCCTCCCTCTCATACACTCTCAGCGCACAGCGCGTTTCTGCGTCTTCTTAGCGCCCTTTGCGGTTAATGGGAAAAGTTCATAAGTACATGAGTTCATGAGTACATAAGTTCGAAAGTCAAAGACCTGTATCCTTGAATATTTCTTATTGGCTATTCGATATTTTTCTGCTGTCCAAACATCTGAAAATCTGAGTATCTCTTCATACTGAACCCTGTGACTGAGACTCTGACTGTGACTGTGACTGTGACTGACCACTGAGACTACTTACAGCGCGACAGACAGTCCAATCGTTGCATTGTTCATGGCCGCTTCACTCCAAATAAACCAGGTTTCACTCAGTCGGTAGCGCAAGCCTAAATGAAAATCGGCCAGCAGTCGTTTCTCGTGCCAATCTTTTTCGGCTGCACCTAACTCAACCTCAGCACTTATCCCGGCATAAATGTTCCAATGATTCTGTCGTGGGCGCCATTTGGCTTCCAGAATCTGGTAACTGAGACGAATCCCGACGTAAGGTGTCTTTGCCCCTCCCTCGGACTTCTTTTTCGCATAAAGGGCCGACTGCACACCAACGGAAATCACTTCGGAAACCATATAATCGAGGACCGCTTTTCCTCCAATGACGCTACCGTAATTAAACTCTTGGGAGAACCCGCCGGACAGATACAACTCGCCGGCATACTGATTCCAAAAGTTATATCGGGCATAGCTACCTTTAGACGCTGGCAACAAAACGGACGACTCCAGCAAACTTTCCTCCTCCGCTGATCCATTCCACGTTGATCCAAACGAAGCACTTGCCGATACCACAAAAAACACAACTGCAAATAAAAGCTGACGTAGCCCTCTGCAAAAATTAAATCGTCCACACATATCCTTACGAGTTAAGACTCCACTTCGGATGCCACTGCAAGCAGCCGCAACGCAACGATCAAGATTGAGTTAATTATACCCCACCGTTTTCTGCTGCCTTCGACCGTTTTTATCAGTCAAAACACCGGCTATTATACAGTACGAAACAGAGCCAAATTTATTGTTTATCCCCTGAAGCGCCGGAAAGATACCCCCTCCTTATGCTTTTCCTGCCTTATTGCGTTACATATCCAAGTCAGCAAGCAAGGAAATCGTCGCCAGAACTTAATGGTTTATAGGTCTTTTGTCCACTTTATTTCACGGATACTTAATTGTTGCTTAATAATTCCAACGGATCTTGCGCCCATAATTTATTGAAACATGAAAGCCCGCAAGC
>QKCR01000093.1 GCA_003245575.1 Alphaproteobacteria bacterium
CCATGGACATACCTCCCCTCGGAGATATGATCCATTACAATTTTGTCAACCTATGTCACATCCACTTTTGTTTGGTGGATAAAACCGAAAAAAAATAGGAGCGAGATATGAAGATGAAAAATGTTTTGATCTTTCTTGTGATGATCTTGGCACTTCTCACAACGGCTTGTGAAAAAGAAGGGGCTGGTGAAAAAGCAGGGAAAGCTTTTGATAACGCCCTTGATTCAGCCAAAGAAAAAATTAATGATGCAACCAAATAACTCGTTAGTCCGCTACTGGTCGATTTGACCTTTGCTAGCTTCACAAGTTTTTTTTACGAGGGGGGGGGGCTGTTAAATCTATTGATGAAATGCCCCCCCCCCGGCTACCGGAGTCGGCTTCAATTAGCCATGATGGATGAGGCACCTAACCATCAATGAAGCTGAGAATAGACCAGAATAAATATCATCACTGTCGGACTTGACCTGGCAAATAATGTCTTTCACATTGTCGACATCAAAGCACGTGGTAAAGAAATCAAAAAATGCATGCTTCGGCGGAAACAAGTTCTTCAGTTTTTTGTGCAGTTGGCGCCGTGCTGCGTGGCGATCCCAGAGTGTCCGAGATCGCACTGCCTTAAGCAATTCAACACCGGGATTGCTCGGTGAATAAGGAATTGTTCTTGCGAAGGGAATCGCTTCTCTGCGCAAGTAGGTTCCAGAACTGCTAGAAGACGCAGAGAACGGGTTGGGCTTTCGTTTCCGGAATCTTCTTGCACAACGATATAAGCAGTTTGTCGAACTTTAGAAATGTCGACTACCGTTTCATCAAAAGTTGGCTGCGTAATCATCACAAAACCTAGTTCGCCTTTTCCGTTGTTTTAATCTACGGTCCCTTGTTGGGAACAACTACAGCCAAGTTTGTCAATTCCTTTTTAACGCCTATAATTAAAAATACTAAACTGGTTAAAAATGCAATTCCAGACGAACATTTAGGATAGACGAAATGAAGAAAGTGTCAGGTTCCATAATGTGGAATGAGTGGACTCTCTCATATGTTGGCATATCAGATACTGGCCAAATTAGAGAGATAAACGAGGACGATTTCTTGATCATGCCAGAATACCGTCTATTTTGCGTTGCAGATGGGATGGGTGGTCATTATGCAGGAGAGATCGCCAGCAGTCTAACTTTAGAAAGTATTGCCAATTTTATGGACTGTCTCAATCCTGATACAGATATAACTCTACCACTAAATGAATCCCCTCCCCTGTTTAGCCATCATGCTCTTACCGCATCAATTAAGTATGCAAACACGATGGTTCATCAGGAGGCTGCAGGAAAAATGATGGGGGCGACAATTATCGCCTGCCAGTTTCTTGCTGACCGGATCTACTTGGCTCACGCTGGCGACAGCCGAATTTACAGATTTTCCGACGGGTATCTGTTTCAGTTGACGGAAGATCATTCGCTGGTGAATGAGCTTTATAAACAGGGACAGATCAGTAGACAGGAAATGCGTACTCATCCGCGGCGCAATATCATTACCAGAGCTGTCGGCACGAGTGCCACCATCGATGTCACCACCGACTCGATAGAAGTAAGGCGCAATGAACTCTTGCTGCTTTGCTCTGACGGGTTAACGGGGATGTTGGATGATGAAGAAATTACTGATATTCTCAATTCTGAGAAAGATTTGACAGTTCTCGGAGAAAAGCTGGTGCAAAGAGCTAATGATGCCGGTGGACGTGACAATATTACGGTATTGTTGGTTGCTATCAGCTAGCATTGAAATGTATTTTCTTCAAAAATCAAAGGACCTGAAATGCCAACGCCACCAACTATCATCGTTCAGATTGTCCATATCGAGGGTCCCTTAAAGGGGCAAATCCAAGAATTCAATAAACCGGAAATTTCAATTGGTCGTCACCCGTCCTGCGATGTCAGGTTTCCAGCAGAATGTGGCACAATTTCCAGAAAACATGCCAAAATCATACGGGAATGGAATCAGTTTCGATTGAGCGATATCAGCACCAACGGAATCTTCGTTAACGGAAAAAAAACGGAACAAATCCACCTGAAAGATGGTGATGTCATTACTGTTGCACCGAATGGGCCTAAAATCAGCTTTTTAACCAAAGTTGAGCAGGTTCCCATATCGGTCAGAACAGCTCAAGCAGTTTCTGTAGAACCGATTCCGGTTAGTGCGCAACCAGAACAAGTTGTTAATACTCAGCGTCAACCCAGCCCGCAGATCACACCTGCGAAAGTTTCCTGTGTTATTCAATATGGACCGCGCCTCGAATCTTTCGAGCATTCCCCAATCGAACTGGGCAGTTCTGCAAAATGCTCTTTCATTATCGAGCATCCCGACATCAGAGATTCACATGCACAAATTTTTTACTCTGACGGCCAATTCTGGTTGAAGGATCTCACCGGACAGCATTTGGTAAAAGTGGGCACGACTGATGTTGAGGGGGGTGTTCCGTTAAACGCAAATGATCAGATCTCTCTGACTCCGAACGGTCCTTTTTTGATCTATCTGGGCAATGGCCGTTTTGCTGAGTTGGAAAAGTAGCCTGAAAATACAGTTACTCAGACACTCTGGTTTTTTCCAACAACTTACTGACTTTTTCCAACCCTTTGCTGGCCTTGCTATGTTCAGGGTTCAAACGCAATGCGATTTCCCACTCTGCTTTTGCTTTCTCGAAATCTTCGGACAGAAAAGATTTTACCCCTTTTCGATAATGAACTTCCGCTTGCTCGGTTGTTTTTGTCCGCAGTGACAATCTAAGCCTGCTAACATCAGCAAAATTGTCGTCAATAGCCCTAAGCAGGTCCATCGCTTCCAACAAGTCTCCCTGTTCGATTTTATTCTTTGCTTGCTGATAGCCTGCCTTGTTGTACAATTCTTTGGCCGTTGGATTTTCCGGATAATCCTTCAAAACAATCTCAGCTAGAGACATGGCTCTGGAATAATTTTTCTTCTGATATTGTTCATCCGCCTGCTTAAGAATATCGAGCGTGAAAGCCGAGATGGTTTCCTCATAGGCGCTGACAATATCGACTTTTTTAGCTTTTTCATCAACTGAATATGAACCTTCACCGGTTATCAGTTTGATCTGCGAGCCCGTCTTTAACTTTTGTTTGAGCTGCAGGTCATTATAGTTGGCAATAATGGCGGCCATGTCTGTATTGCGATATTCCTGCATTGCGATACTTTGCAACGTGTCTCCGCTGGCAACCTGATACTCTATATAATCCGCATTATCCGAACTTTTCAGCAAACTTAACGCCTCGGGGTGTTGAGGATTGTATATCAGTGTTTGTAGCAAGGCCTTATCGGCTTGTTGAGATTGTTCACGGGCCAAATATTTTTTCGCGCGTTCAAATGCTTCGTCTGCTTTCTGATATGAGCGGTCAAGTAGATATTTTTCCCGATCCCTAGCCTGCAGTTCGTTTCTGTCAAGATTAGCCAAAATCCACCAGTAAAACGAGGCCCGGTAGAGATCCTCTCGCTTTTCTGCTGCGAATGCCAGTTTCTGATACTTTGCTTTTAGTTCGGTGAACTGCGGTGTAGAGCTACTCTTACCAGCAGTTGTTCCTGCATAAGGGGTAACACACCCACACAGGGCAAAACCTACGCAACAGGCAAGGATGAAAGGTTGTAATGTCAGATATAGTTTATTCACCATCTCAGATCATTATGCCTAAGAGTATGATCATAACGATTCCTTGGCAAAAGTACGTAAAGTTGACTGGAAGCGATCAATATCATAATCACCAAAAATCATGGTGCGATTGATCCTAAAGCGAGGCACAAAAAAGGCATTCGGTTGGGGATTAACGGAAAAGCCCCCCCTGAAGCCTAATTTGAATGCGTATGCCGCAACGAGATGATTTGATTCACCATAAGGATAAGCGAGCAGATCCACCTTCACGCCGGTCTTCGACTCAATCAACGCAGCGGACTCTTTTAATTCTCTTTCAATCTCCAGGGCGTATTCCAGATAATTTTCGCCCGGTTTTCTTTTGTTCAGGTAGCGGTGAGACAGCGTGTGACATTGCATATCAATGCGATTATCGGCCATTTCTTCAATCGCCTGCCAGCTTAAGTGGTTCCCTCGGCCATCGATCAAATCGGTATAGACAAACAAAGTTGCCGGGTAATCATATTTTTTCAGGATCGGATAGGCGATCGTGTAAAAGTGCATCCACCCGTCATCGATGGTTATTAGAACCGATTTTTCAGGAATCTGTTGCTTAAATTCAAGAAAATCAAAGAATTCCTTCATGCTGATGACATGATAGCCATTCTCTTTGAGATAACGCATTTGCTGCTCAAAATCGTTTTGCCTGACCGTCATCTTGTTCGATGTAGTTTTGGAAAAATTATGATAAGTCAAAATCGGAACGGTCTGATAACCGCTACGCGACAATCCCCCCGGACGGAAAGGTTCAATAGGGATCAAAAGGTCCTGATTCGGTTGCAGTCTTTCCAGATCGTTGAATTCAGCAATCACCCACCCTTTAGAGGGGTCATTCAGATAACGCTTTGCCAAAGTTGAAAAATCATCTGAGTATTTCGCTCTGACAACCAAAAAATCAGGGTATTGTTTCGAAGTCACAAGAAATCCGTCCTCCACACCGCGCTTGAGCGCGCAACCGGGCAGACAGGTCAATATCAACAAAATCAAGATATCCCATTTCAACCATCTCATGCGGATCATCTCAATGCTTCCATAAGTGGATCCTCAAATCGCTGCAAGCGATAACTCTCCAGTACCCCTTCATGTCCGATCAGTTTTTGGGGCGTAAGAGGTTCTGCATAGGCAATGTCCTTGATAATTTGATAGATGCCTTTACTGATGACAATTTCCCTCTCTTCGGCAAGGCCGTTCAACCAAAACGCTTCTTTAATACTTTCGCCGATGGAGCTGTACTCGACACGAGAAACGGAACCGATGTTGCCAGAAAGCACTACCCCTGAACTCATACCAATACGGACCTTGGCCAGTATCTGGTTGTCACCCTTATCATGCTCACGCAGAACCGACTGCATCTCCCAAGCCGCTCTGACGGCTCTGCGGGTGTGATCTTCCCGGAAAACGGAGACACCAAAAATACCAACAACCGCATCACCCAAAAGTTTATCTACATAGCCGCCATGTGCCAGAATTGTCTTGGTCGCAATGCCGATATATTCGTTTAACGCTTCGACCACGACCTCCGCCTTCGTATGGCTGGCGTATTCTCCAAATCCGGCAACACCGGCATAGAGAACCGTTACCTGACGACGCGATGCATTGCTGGAACCATTTTTTCGGGGGTAGTCCAAAATTCGCTCCAGAGTCGTGCTTTTCAGATAGTTGGCAATCTCGGTTTGCATCCTTTCCTTTTGCTGCAGGTTGCTAGATAGCTGCTTCACTTCGGAAACCAGATCGTTGAGTTCATTATTTCCGGAAATATCAACCTGAAAGTCACCACTGCCACGACACAATTCGTGCAGAGCTGTTCGCACTTTAAAGAGGATAAACTTGGCCCAAAGTGTCAAGGCGACAGCTAGCCCTAATACGGATAAGAGCAAAGCAAGCAAAGGCAAATAAAGCGAGTTAAGCAAAGAACGTTTATGCTGTTCAACATAGGCATCAATATATTGCTGTGAAATTCCCAGGATCGCCGTCCCAAGAACCTTGTCCTGAAACTGGATCGATTGGCTCAATTCATAAAGCGGGTCACCATCAAGTTCGTATCGATAGAGAGAGAAATCAGGGTGCCGATTGTCTACTATTTTTTTGCCCACGGAGACATATTTACTTCCAACCTTCTTATTGTCGGAATGTGCCAGAACATTCTTCTGATGGTCGATAACGCTAGCGAATACCACCATCTCCTCTTTTGCGAAATCTGCGACCAGATAATTTAGCTGCAACAGATCATCTTTGAGCAAAAGACTTCTAGCTGCAGTATTTAGATGGGTTAGGCTCAACCAGCCCTTCTCGAACTCTGCAGAGTAAAGAGACTCTTGATAATCTTTGAAGTAAATGGAGCCAAATAGCAGGGTAAGCAGTAGAACAAAAGCAACCAAGGGGAAGGAAATTCTTATGAACAGTGGGGTGCGGCGACTTTTTTCGGCATCATTCGGCTTTAAGAATAGATCCTTGAGAAGTTTCATTTCCCCGCCTTAAAAGACCCGTCAGGAACTTGAAGTCAACTCTACAGGCTTGCTCTTTAAAAAAAGATTACCTTAAAACCCCCCTCAAGCAATTTGCGCATAGACAAAAAAACTTTAAAGTCTACTAACCTTTTCGAACCTCATTAAATTGGGCTACGCCCTTGCTAGGCCGCTATATGGCTATATACTAGTTTTATCAATTGATAATTTCACGGCCGAGTTGGGGGTGCCATATGGCTGCAAATCAGCCTAAAAGTTTTGGCAAATATATCCTTCTTGACCAAATGGCAGTCGGAGGGATGGCGGAACTCTACAGAGCAATGATCACTGGAGTTCAAGGTTTTGAAAAGCTCATCGCCATCAAAAAAATCCTTCCCCATTTAGCATCTGAAGAAGAACTGATCTCCTCTTTCATTGATGAAGCCAAACTTGCAGCTCTGCTGCATCATCAGAACATTGTCCAGATTTACGATTTCGGTAGCCTGGATAATTCTTACTTCATCGCCATGGAGTACCTGTTTGGCAAGAATTTACGCCTGATTACCCAGAAGTCAGTCGAAAAGAACCTGCCGCTACCGTTGGCAGATGCCCTGTTTATCGTTTCCAGGATCTGTAGCGGACTCGACTACGCGCATACCCTAAAAGATTTTCAAGGCAAGCCGTTAAATATCATTCACCGCGACATCAGCCCCCCCAATATTCTGGTGACTTACGAAGGGAGTGTGAAGATTGTTGATTTCGGCATAGCTAAAGCCGCTAATCAAACCACTATGACACAACTTGGAATGGTTAAAGGGAAAGTAGCCTATATGTCGCCAGAGCAGGCTGCTGGGAAAATCATCGACAATCGCTCCGACATCTTCTCTTGCGGTATCTTGTTGTACGAACTGGTCACCGGCAAGAGGATGTTTGAAGGCGAAACCCTGCATATTCTTTCCCACGTCCGAGATTGTGTCTTTGTTGCCGCCGAAAGCATCGATGATCAACTACCGCAGCAGTTAATTGAAATCCTCCATAAAGCATTGGCCAAAGATCCGGCCGACCGCTATGCGACTTGCAGTGAAATGGAAGCCGATCTCGAAGAATGCATGTATGCCAACGCCATGCGGCCGACAGCTCATGGCCTATCCGACTATTTGAAAAAGCTGTTTGCAGATGAAATCACCGCAGAAGAAACCCTGATTAAAGAGTTGACCGAACTGGGAGCAACAGCTTCGGCGGCTGAACCGACCCAACAAAAAAAAGAAAAAAAATGGCAGAACAAGGTCAAGAAATCCTACGAACACTTGGCTGAAAGCGGAAAAAAGCAGCTTGATTCAATCAAAACGCAGAACGAAAAAAAGAACCCGGTGCTGCTTTATGGCGGCATTGCTGCCACTGTCGTAGTTTTAATTGCCTTGTTCGCCATTTTTTCCGGGGATGACAAGCCGGTTGAGCCACAGCAGGTAGTTCAATCTCCAGCAGCTGAAACAAACGTTGCAGAGCCAGCCCCTGCTGCCCCGGAGCCGGAACCAGCTCCCGTTGAAGCGGTACCCGAACCACCTCCACCTGCGGAGCCAACCAAACTGGTGATTGCGGTACAGACCCTCAAAGAAAAGGGCTTCGAGCTGGCCCTTCCCCTGTTTGAAGAAATTTGGGCAAACGAGAATGAGCGTTCAGCGGATGTCGCTCTCCCCTATTCTCAGGCGTTGACCGAAAAAGCCACTGCTATTGTTGAATCCGAACCGCAGGTTGCTGAGAAGATTCTTACCCTGGCAAGTGAAATCAACCCAGATAACGTCGCAGCATTCGAGCAGCTCGGGCGGCTTTATATGATGATGGATGATTATCCAATGGCGGTTGTTTTCTACAATCAGGCCACAAATTTGGCACCAGACCATCCAGGCCCCTTCTTTGCCTTGGGGTATATCTACGGGATCAACAGGGAATATGCAAAAGCAGAAGAAATGTATAACCAGGTGGTCGAACTGGAACCGGAGTACCTTGATGACGCTCTGTTCAACCTCGCAGCTATCCAGCTACAGCAGGGCAAGAAGGACACCTGTATCGAGAATTTAAAAAAAGCGCTCTCCATAAATCCTGAAAACAGTTCCGCCCAAAAGCTTCTAGAGAAACTGACACCGAAATCAGGAGGATGATTTGTTTAAGGATAAAATGAAATTTTTCCAGGCAATTCTGACCTGTTTTATATTTCTTTTGCTGGCCGCAGGATGTGCCACGGTTGAAAAATTCAGTTTCGATACGTTCAGCTTCGTCAAATCAGATGTTTTTGAGCATACGGTAAAGTGGCCGCAAGAAAACCTTTACAACATTACCATCTGGCGAACCGGAAATCTGGATAACTACAATGCCATCCGAAAAATAAATTCCGACATATCTCCCTACAGTCTCTCGGTCGGTGACAAAATATTGATCCCCAACAAACTTGTCACCAACAAAGAACCGATGCCTGAATTCACCAAGAAGGTGAGACGAAGCATAAAGGAAAAGCTCCCCACCCAGCCAGTTGGTCGCACTTACTACACCCACCGCGTGACAATCCCGGGTGAAAGCCTCTCGATCATTGCCAAATGGTACACAGGTGATCTTAAAAAATGGGAGCAGCTTGCCGCCGCCAACCCAAATCTGAACCCAAACCGGATCGATATCGGTGACGAAATCCTCATCCCCGAAGACATGATGATCCGAAGAGATCCGATCACCAAAACGTTTGTCGAATCATTCCTGCCCAAGAAGAAGATAAGTCCTCCCTCACCAGAGCCCGAAGCAGAAGTGGTTCAAGAACCACCACCAGAACCTGCCCCTGAGCCCCAAAACGAGCCAGCGGAGGAAGATAATTTAATAGAGCTGGTGCCGCCAAAATTCTGATTTAGTTTGTTAGCTCGGGAAGGTGTCGAGTAAGTACAGGCCGATCGCTACGGCAGTGAAGATGATGGCCATGCGCAACCAGATTTTACGGGCAATGGAGAGTTTGTCCTCTGACTTCAGGTAGTCGCGTAGCGTCACGGTGACAAATATGATGGCGATGGCAAGAAAGACAATGGCCAGTTTAACAGTCATATCCATAATCACTTCAATCCCAGCAACTGTTTCTGGCGAAATCCGGGAGCACAGACGTTAAAAAGCGGCTCATCGGGATGCATCAATGCCAATTCCAACGCAGCCGCTGCCCGTTGACGCTGATACCCGTAGCGGAGTACATGCTGGCACTGTTCCTCGGTGATCGGTTTTCCAACCAGATAGCGGGTACCGTTTCGGAAATTCCCTTTATTGCTGTTCCACCAGTTTGAAATCAGCTCAGGATTCGGCCAAGGAAGATCTTCATCCGGATCCATCTCGACATCATCATCTTCCGGATTCTCCGTCGGCCCAGCCTCAAACCCTTCAGGCCACTCCCCTTCTAGGTCTTCGAAGGCAATATCGACTCCGGTGATCATAGCAAAGGCTTCACCTGCCACACGGGCCAGTTCAGGGGTCTGCGTCAACTTAATCAACCATGGAATATGCAGCGGATCGCCCGTGACACCTGAGGCGATGACTGCTTGACGGAAACAGGATGGCTCTTGAGTTAACTCATTCAGATATATTTGTGATTGCTGATCGTTCAATACGCGAAAAATAAGTTGAATGGCCCGTTCCTGTTGTGGAGATTCCTGCAGAGAGAAGGGAAAAAGAATATCCAGAGTTTTTCGATCGCCGAGAAGCACTGCAGACCAGGCAGCCCAGAAGCGGGTGATATTGTTTTCGCTCTCGACATACGGTTGCAAGTCAGCCAGTAGATCGCGGCGTTTCAATTCGCCGACAGCTCGAAAAGCTCGCGCCTGAAAAAGTGCTTCGGGGTCTTCAAAAGATTCTGCCAGAGCATCTCCCGGATTATGCCGATGGATCGCGCAAGCGCCTACACCTAAGCGCTTTTTTTCTGCCTGTTCAGATTTAAAAAGATCTGCAAGGAGACTGTCGAGTTGATCCTTGCCAAGCCATCCCGTTGCCGACAATAACCCCCGCCAGTTTTCATTTGCTGTACAAGCGGCGGAAATGACTTCCTCAAGCCGTTGCTTTTCTCCACTGCCTAAGCAAAGAACAGCAGCAGCAAACACCTCTCCCGGTTCCTCCAGTTGAATTGCCTGCTGACAGAATCCCCAACCAGCATCGCCAGCGATAAGCAAGCCGTCGATGTGAGCCTCGATACGATCTTCCAGTTTGGCCAGATCCTTTAGGTCATAGTGAGGGTCATGAACCGCAGCTTCGCGTTGCAACCAGAGGAAGGCGGCTTCTTCAGCGTGCTGTTCAATTATTGTGGGAATAATGGTCATCTATACAGCCAGATGCATTCAAACAATGGATTATTATGCGTCATCCTTATGCCAGCCTCATATCCATAAGCTTCATAATTGTAATCTCGTTGGCTTCATGGCGACAATTTAAGAAGTCTCTAAAAGACGGATGTAAAGATAGATCACCTGGGTCCCCCTCAAAGACAACCGGTTCATCAGAAATTATTGATTCATGTGAAAAATCGAAAAAAACCATAGTCGTCGTTTCGCTATCATAGCCGATCAAAACAGGTTTAAGATCTTGATCATATTCATAACCGATACCAGCCTTGAGAACGTTATCAAGAAGACTAGGGTAATCATCACTTAATATATCGCAAGCACCATACAAACTATATGAAACAGAAAAATTCACTA
>QKCR01000108.1 GCA_003245575.1 Alphaproteobacteria bacterium
GAAGTAAAACACGCGCTAATCCGCAATATATATGGTATTGCGAAAGAGTCGCGTTTAAATGAAATTGAAAATTTAGCTGAGTATACGCAAGCCTGTGTCAGAAAGCTTGCGACACAAGGTTTATCGGATTTTAGTCAGGGATTTATCTCTTTGCCTTCTGTTCCGGCCCTTGAACTGGGTACCCAAATGAACCCTCAGCCATTGCAAGGAGATACGGATGAGTACCGCAAAGCAGCTTAATCACAACTGGACACATTTTGTACGCGCAGACACCATTCCCGAAGGCGGGCAGTGGGTCAAGCTTCATGCGAATGAAAATGATTGTGCCGATCTGGCGGATCGTCTTGGGGTAAAATCAGTGGACACTTTGGAAGCAAAGCTGCACTTGATTCCCAAAAACTCGGGACATGTTCTTGAGATTCAGGGAAACCTGACCGCGACGGTCACTCAGGAATGTGCGATAACACTAAGTTTGGTGGAATCTGCAGTCGAGGACGAGTTCACAGCATGGTTTGCCGATTACGAACGTGCCGCGTCCTTTACACGTGCTCAACATGATATGCGCTCCAGATTCGAAGGGGAAGAACAGCCAATTCTTGAAGAATCAGAAGACCCAGAGCCTATGATAAACGGACAAGTGGATTTGGCTGATCTGGTGTTTCAGTTCCTGTCTTTGGCAATTAATCCTTATACAAAGTCTGAATCGGCAGAAAATGAGGATGGGTCTCATATCGAGGATACAGCCAATGTTTCTACTGGAAATGCAGGAATACTGAAGCTTAATCCTTTTGCGGCTTTAAAGAATTGGCGCCCCAAGGATTAATATGAAAAATATCGGGATTGCCTTTAAAATAGGCAGTTTTGAGGTTGGGCAGGGTATAGGAGCGGCAAATGGAAACCCGTTCTTTTTCCTTGCATCGGTTAAAATTTTTGGTTAAAAGAGCCACCTTGACCCGAATTACAAGTTTTAAGAAGATTTGAACAATAAACCGGAAGAATAATTATGGCAGTTCCTAAGAAGAAAACATCGAAATCTGTTCGCAACATGCGTCGTTCCCACCACGCATTGGACACCACCAACTGGGTTGAAGACAAAACCACAGGTGAACCAGTTCGCCGTCACCACGTTGATCTGAAGACCGGAATGTACCGTGGTCGTCAGGTCATTGACGCGCAGTAATTTTACCTCTTGTCACGTCAGGCCCTATTGAGATAATGGGGCCTGTGTTGTTTCCCGTATCCTTCAGCGCAAATCTATAAAGTTCATAATTACAAAAGGACAAAAATGTCGGGACACCTGACAATCGCATTGGATGCCATGGGCGGCGATTTAGGACCGGAAGCTGTTATTCCCGGTGCGGCCTTGGCCTTATCCAAAAATCCGTCTTTGAAATTCATGATCTTCGGTGATGAAAGTAAGATCATCCCGCTTTTGAAGAAATATCCTCAACTTGAACAGGCGTCCCGTCTTATTCACACAGACAGTTTTGTCTCTGCTGAAGAAAAGCCGGGAGTTGCTTTGCGCAATGGAAAAAACTCCAGTATGCGTTTGGCTATTAATGCTGTTGCTGACAAGCAAGCAGACTGTATTGTCTCCGGTGGCAATACAGGCGCCTTAATGGTGATGGCAAAATTAGTGCTGAAATGCTTGCCTGGAATAGAACGTCCTGCAATCGCAAGTCTGTTGCCGACAATGAATGGCGAAACCGTCATGCTCGATTTGGGTGCAAATCTGGAATGCGATTCAGAAATGCTTGTTCAATTTGCAATTCTGGGATCAGTTTATGCGCGCGTTGTACGCGGTCATGCTCAGCCAACAGTCGGATTGTTGAATATCGGGTCTGAAGATATGAAAGGTCACGATGAAATCAAAATCGCTGCACAAATTCTAAATCAGATCAAGTTTCCGGGAAAATATATCGGGTTTATTGAAGGAAATGACATTCCTTTGGGTAAAGTTGATGTCGTGGTTACGGATGGCTTCACAGGTAATGTTGCCCTCAAGACTGCCGAAGGTGTAAGCAAACTTATTTCCAATATGCTCAAAAGGTCTTTGAAAAAATCACCACTTGCAATGATCGGCGCTTTCTTGGCGCAAGGGGCATTGAAGAATCTCAAAAAAGAAATGGACCCCCGTTTGTATAATGGCGGAATGTTCCTTGGTGTTGATGGTGTGTGTGTTAAAAGCCATGGGGGAATGGACCATATCGGTTTTGCTAATGCGATCAAATACGCATCGGAAATTGCCGCACGTAATTTTAATGTCCGCGTTGCTGCAGAAATTGCAGAAGTGATGGCTCAAGAAAAATCTTTGGGACTCTACGATCAAATGTCTCCAGAGTCAGGTCGTGACGCGGCGCTCCAAGAGAAAGTCTCCTAATGTCCGTGTCTTCCGTTATTCGCTCAACAGGATCTTATTTACCTGAACGTATTCTGACCAATAAAGATATGGAATCCATAGTTGAAACTACCGACGAATGGATTGTCCAGCGCACAGGTATTAAACAGCGCCATATTGCCGCTGAAGGCGAAGGAACTTCTGTTCTCGCTATTAAGGCCGCACAAAATGCTTTGGCGGCATCCGGATTAATGGCCTCTGATATCGACGGAGTGATTGTCGCAACAACGACGCCTGACCAATCTTTCCCGTCAGTCGCAGTGAAGGTTCAGGCCGCTCTCGGCATGAAGCCTGGTCCTGCATTTGATGTGCAGGCGGTATGTTCCGGATTTATCTACGCACTATCAGTTGCTGACTCTATGATCCGTTCGGGTTCTATGTCACGGATTATGGTTGTTGGTGCAGAAAAAATGTCCTCTCTTCTGAATTGGGAAGACCGCACAACATGTGTTCTTTTTGGTGACGGAGCAGGCGC
>QKCR01000074.1 GCA_003245575.1 Alphaproteobacteria bacterium
TGCCCCGTCGACCTCGAAGCGCGTGACGTTCGCCAGCGCATCGGTGATCTTGTTCAGATCGCCCTCGGGGCTGTACTCGAAGTGCGTCGCGAGAATGCCGTATTGAGAGTTCAGGAAGAAACGCATGCTGAGTTGGTTGGCAAATCGCATGTCTTTCAATCCATGTTATCTGCGCTTGATAAAATTGCCCCGACCAATAGCCGTGTTCTAATTAACGGTGCAGCAGGGGCGGGTAAGGAAGTTGCGGCCCGTTATCTCCATAAAAATTCTATGCGGAACAAAGCGCCTTTTATTGTTGTTGATTGCGCGTCTCTTGATCCTGACAATCTTGAAGAAAAGCTGTTCGGTCGAGAGGAGCGGGGTGTTGTTACTCCGGGAGTTTTAGAGCGGGCAAATGGCGGGACATTGTTTCTGGATGAGGTTTCTGATTTGCCTCTTGAAACGCAAGCAAAGCTGCTGCGTGTCTTACAAGAACAATCTTTTGTCCGTATTAACGGTCAGATGCCGATCAAAGTTGATGTTCGTGTTATTTCTTCCACAGCTCAAAGTCTTGAGGACAAAATTGCCTCGGGTGAATTTCGTGAGGATTTGTTCTATCGTTTAAATGTTGTTCCTGTTTCAATTCCAAGGTTACAAGAGCGCAAAGAAGACATTCCACTTCTTGTTAAGTATTTCATGGAGATGAATGTCAGATCGTCCGGTGTTGAGGATGTTGTTAAGGTGCGAGAGCTATCGGAAGGTGCATTGGTTGCGCTTCAGAGCTATGTCTGGCCGGGCAATGTCCGTCAGTTAAAGAACCTGGTTGAATGGTTGGCTGTTACCTCCAAGTGTGAATTATCGGAGGGAGAAACGTCCTGTCCTCCAATTCAGGCGGGGGAGCTTCCTCAAGAAATTACCCAGTTTGTACATTCTTCCTTAAAAGGAGATTGGCAGACAGATATGATTTCTTTGCCGTTGCGGGAAGCTCGCGAAGTTTTCGAGCGTGAATATCTATTGGCCCAGATTACACGTTTTAACGGTAATATTTCGAGAACAGCGCAGTTTGTAGGTATGGAGCGTTCTGCACTGCACAGAAAGCTTAAAATGCTTCAGATTTCCACGTCCGATCGGGAGGAAAGCCTTGAAGAAGATAGATTACTCAAGACCGCTAGCGCCTGAAGAAGTTCTTCCTGAGCCTGATGCCATTTTCTTTGATTGGGATGGAACTTTGGCGGATGGCTTACCCCTGATTAAATCCGGATATGATTACATGACTTCACGGCTTGGTTTGCCCGAGTATAGTGTTGATGATGTGAAAGGCTTTATGCGCAGATCTTCACGCGATTTGTTCCCGCAGCTTTTTGGGGAGAGGGCCGAGGAAGCGAAGAACTTTTTCTATGAGTTTGTTAAAGAAAGGTATCTGAAATTCTTTTCACCGATAGATGGTGCAGAATCTCTTTTACAATCTATGAGGGATAGAGGCCTTCCAGCCGCCCTGATTAGTAACAAAAACCATGATCTTCTTGTTTCGGAATTGCAGGCGCATGGCTGGGATGTGTATTTTTCTTGCGTTGTCGGCGCGGGAAAGGCGGCCCGTGATAAGCCTCAGGCTGATCCGCTGCTTTTAGCCCGCGATCAAGCTGGTTTATCAGTAAATCATGTTATTTGGTATGTGGGAGATAGTGAGACGGATATGGTGGCTGCATTGGCGGCCGATATGGTGCCAGTTTTCATAGAAAGTGGTCTGCGCCAACTATCCGATTGCCATAAAATTGGCATTTTTCCTTTTTCTGTTAAGAATCTGAAAGATTTACACTCATAAATTGAATATGAGGGATAATTCTTCAACATAGCTCTTGCTGTTATTTGGGATGTTGATTATTGTGCGCCTACAATTATTTAAGGGGCTTACTGAATAGCGGAGTGTAATTTTAGATGAACGAAAAAAGCCAAAATATTCAAGATGTGTTTTTAAACAGAATCCGTAAGGAAAAACACACTGTTACAGTCTTTCTTGTTAATGGTGTTAAGTTGCAAGGTATCGTTACGTGGTTTGATAATTTCTGTTTGCTGTTGAAGCGTGATTCCCACATTCAGCTTGTCTACAAACATGCAATTTCAACAATCATGCCTTCCGGACCATTGTCTTTATACGATGGTGATGAGGCTGATACGTCAGAAGCTGCGAAAACCGAATAATCTGTTATGACTGAAAAAACGGGGGGAACCTGTCTTATTGTTCACCCTATTTTGCAAACTGCGCATTCAAGTGATGCGCAGGTTTCTGCTTTGCGCGATCTCGAATCTATGAAGTCAGAAATTTCGGGTCTTGCCGAGGCAATTTCTCTGGATGTTTTAGATATTCTTGCTTGTACTGTTCGCAAAATCTCTCCCGGACATTTTATTGGAAAAGGTCACCGTGAAACGGTTGCCCAGTTGGTTGAGGAGCATTCTCCGACGGTTGTGATTGTCAATGCCGCTTTGTCTCCGGTTCAGCAAAGAAACCTAGAGATTGAATGGAAAGCTAAAGTTATTGATCGCACAGGACTTATTCTCGAGATTTTTGGTGAACGTGCGCAGACCCGTGAAGGAAAAATGCAAGTCGAGTTGGCTGCGCTTACTTATCAGAGGTCACGTCTGGTTCGGTCGTGGACCCACCTTGAGCGTCAACGTGGTGGTGCGGGGTTTATGGGAGGGCCTGGTGAGACTCAGATCGAGTTGGACCGACGTATCATTGATGACAAAATAACTTCTCTCAAATCTCAATTGGAACATGTCAGAAAGAATCGTGATTTACAGCGTAGATCGCGTGAGCGTGTGCCATTTCCTGTTGTTGCTTTGGTTGGGTATACCAACGCCGGAAAATCAACATTATTTAATAAGTTGACTGGTGCAGACGTCTTTGCTCAAGACTTGTTATTTGCGACTTTGGATCCAACTTTGCGCAAGGTCAAGCTTCCAAAGGGACGGCAGGTTATTCTTTCCGATACAGTTGGGTTTATCTCTGATTTGCCGACACATTTGATTGCAGCTTTTCGTGCAACATTAGAGCAAGTTGAATATGCAGATGTTATTCTTCATGTTCGTGATATTTCTTCCCCTGAAACAGAAGCGCAACGCGAAGATGTCATTTCCATTCTCGGAGATCTCGGGATTGATTACGAGGTTGATGAGCGCGTGATTGAAGTATTTAATAAAATTGATTTGTTGAACGTAGAAACTGAACGCGGAGTTTGGTTGCGCGATCCTGATATGCGTGGGCGACAAATTCCGGTATCTGCCTTGACGGGTGAAGGGCTTGACGAATTGTTATCTGCAATTGAATCCCGTATGGCAGGAAAGCAGCAGCAAATGACCCTGACATTAGATGCAGCAGATGGCAAAGCTTTTTCTTGGTTGCATCGTCATGCCTCTATTATTGAGCGGAAATTTGACGGTGAACATATGCTGGTTACGGTTTCAATAGATGAGGCCGAGTATCAGAAATATCTCGGCCTCTTTGGTATGTAGTTTTTATTTTCTTTATTTCTTTTTGGCGACTTTCTTCTTCGCATAACGTTGTTGGATCAGTGTAAAGATTGTGCGCACGCCCATCTCGCGTCCGCCTTGTGTGCGACCCGGTTGGGCAGAGTTTTGCCATGCGCGTTCATCAATATGTACCCATGTTGTTTCAGGCGATACGAAATGTTCTAAGAATAGGGCGGCAGTAATTGATCCCGCAGGATTTCCCGAGCCTGCATTATTAATGTCGGCAATCGGGGACAAGATGTCTTTTTTATAATTTCTCCAAAGCGGCAAGTTCCAAAGCGGATCATCCAGTTGAAGTGAAAGTTTTTGGATGTCATGTCCGAGTTTTTCGTCATTGGAATAGACGATGCCTATATCATATCCGACGGCATAATGTGCGGCTCCTGTTAGGGTCGCAAAGTCTATCAGCAGGTCTGGAGACTCTTCACATGCCATTGTCAAGCAGTCTGCCAGAACGAGCCGTCCTTCGGCGTCTGTGTTTCCGATTTCGACGGTTTGACCGGAACGAGATGTTAGAATATCGCTTGGGCGGTATGCGTGTCCCGAGACAGAATTTTCAACACAAGGGACAAATAGGCGTAAATAGATCGGGAGTTTCGCGCTCATAATCATGAGGGCTGTCGCCATAGCCATAGCTGCACCACCCATATCCTTTTTCATCAAAAGCATACCTGCGCTTGGCTTTATATCGTATCCGCCTGTATCAAAACAGACACCTTTCCCGACTAATGTGACGTGCGGGTGGTTTGGGTTTCCCCATGCAAGTTCCGCAAGGCATGGTCGGCGGTCTGACCCGTCACCAACTGCATAGATTAACGGAAGGTTTTCGTTGAGAAGTTCTTTGTCTTCGGTAACGCGGTACATGGCATCAAAATTTTCAGCGAGTGTAACCACACAATTTGCCAATGTCTTTGGTCCAAGTGCATTTGGCGGAAGGTTAATCAGGTTTCTAACGAGATAAGCTGCACGGGCTGTCGATTCAATTCGGGTTGTATCTAGTTTCTTTGGGATGATAAGCGTTGGTGCGGATTTGTTGTTTTTTTTGAAATGGTCAAATTTATAGCTGGATAAAAGCCAGCCGATGCAGGCGTTTTCCAGTTCTTCCGGTTTGAATGTTGATGCTTCCAGAACATACTGTTGAGAGGGAAGTTTTTCTGCGGCGGCACAGATTGTAAAAATACCTATGCTTTTTTCTACGCCGACATAAACGGCATCACATTCCCCGTTTTCGTCGACTGTTTTTGTAAAAGTGGAATCTTCCGCGCTCCATTTGTTGGCTTTAATCTGGTTTTGATAGAACGGAGAGAGTTTTTGAGTAAATTTCTCGAATTGGGCCGTTTTTATAAAATGAATTGGGATGACTCTATCTGTTTTATTTAAAGGAGCTGTCTGCAAAATGTCCGGAAGGGCCAGGAAGTCGAATTCTGTATGTGCTGTCATAATGTGATCTTTTTTGAAATTTAAATTGGTCAAATTTATGAACAGGATACGCTCATTTAGAAGAGAGACAATGCTTATCTTTGTTCAAAAGTCTTGCCGGATTTAACGCTCCTTTAATATTTTCCATATATTTTTGGAAAGTCTATTCTTGGAGAGGTGTTTAAATGGGCTTTTTGGATGATTTAAAGAAGGCAAAAGATGCAGTCGCAGATGGCGTTGGAACTGTTGTTGATAAAGGCAAAGAAATTGGTGGTAAAGTTGTAAAAGAAGGGAAAGAGATTGGCGGCAAGGTCCTTGATGAAGGAAGCAAAGTTGGTGGTAAAGTTCTTGATGAAGCTAAGAGTGCCGCTGAAGAGGCCGCTAATCGTGCTAAGCGTGAAGCAAAGGGAGCTGCTCACAAGGCAGGTGTTCCGGATATGCCGCAGCGCGGTAGACATGGTGCCGAAGAAGGCACAAGTGGTGGGCGTCAGGATAGACGCAGATCGTCATCGGCTGAAGCCCCTGAGGTAGATGTGGCAGGCGTCGCGAATGAGGCCGGCAAAAAGGTTTTGAATACTGGAGGCAAGGTTGTTGAGCATGGGGCTCGCGTTGTGAAAGAAGGGGCTGAGGCTGTTGAAAATGCAGCTAAAGACCCTGGAAAAGCCATCAAAGATGGAGTTGATGCAGCTACAGAAGGCGGGAAAAAGCTTCTAAACGGCGTGAAAGGCCTGTTTTCAGAGAACCAAGAGGCTCTTGAAGGCACGAAGGTCGCTGAGGCGGCTCGTGAGCCGCAACAGGTGGCGGCAGCAAAAGTGGAAATTGGGAATACTTTGGGCTAGTCTCCCTTGTATTCTGAGGAGGAGAGAAAGTCGCCCAAGTATGATTTTTTCATCTTCGGGCGATTTTTTTCTCTTTTTTCTTGCATCGCTCTATTGAAATCATATAAAATTATATATAATTCATAGATGCCATATAAATAATTGAAATAAAAAAGTTTTTTTGAGGTGTGAAATATGGGCAATAGATATATAGGTAATCGTTTAGATCCTGAAGTGCTACGCAATCATACAAAAGCTTTGTGGGGCGATCAGAGACGCCATCTTGAAGCCCAATATGAAAGTGGGATGAACAGAGCGATGCGCCAAGGTCAACGTGATTTGGCCGGTGTTCTGGAAGATGCATCTGCTCCTATTACCAATCCTATCAGAGGCGTTGCGAATTTCTTTGATGATCTCTCAAGAAGACTTTCAGGTCGCCCTACCGTAAATCAGCAGCAAGGTGTTTATCATCCTGTGCATGGTAATGGCGGGTATAATGGTGGTGGATATTATGATATTGGTGCATCCCGTAGAGGGGCAGCTGCACGCCATATTCCTGAAGAATATTATAGTCGTCGCGGTTTTAGCGGTCGTGCTTTTGAGGCAGGTTCTCCTGCCTTATCTAGAGAGCAAGCTCCAGCAGGAGGAAGAATGTCTGCTGAGGAGCGTGAAGTAGTTCGTCGTGAAATGCAGGAAGCTATTGATCAGGGTGTTGCCAGACAAAATGGCGTTCATCGTGCTCCTGTAGAAGATCGTAGCTTTAGACATGTTCCCGATGCGCCGGCTGCTGAAGCGCCTGCTCGTCAAATGAGTGTGCAAGAATTTTTGAATCCAAAGGATCCTATTGTTGTGACCGGTGGAACAGCTGGGGCTTTCCGCAGTAATCATGAGACTGTTGTTGCTCAGGCTTATCCTGTGGCGGATCATGGTAAAATTGAGGCGCGTCCTTTAGAGAGTGCCTCTGTCCATCCTAAAGTGGATGAGTTCAAGCAAGAAGCTCAGACTATTGTTGAGAGCGGCGGAAGATTTGATGCCTCTACCTATGAACGGGCATTGAAAGCAACAGCTCCGCAGATGGTTATGTAGTCTGTAACAGTAATCATCCAGAAAATTAAAAGGGCCTTATGAGGCCCTTTTGTTTTTCATCGTGCGTGCAAATAATTATGCAGCGTTTTGAAGATTTACAGCAGCGGTTTTGCCACGGCTTTCTTCAAGATCGAAAGCTACTTTTTGGCCCTCGTTCAAAGTTTTCATACCTGATTTTTCTACTGCGGAGATATGAACAAAAATATCTTTTCCGCCATCATCAGGAACGATAAATCCGTATCCTTTTTGTCCGTTGAACCATTTTACTGTACCGGTAGCCATAGTCTGCATCCTTAAAAAGTTAGAGTGTGGTATTTGTATTCAAGATCTAGGGAGAGATTATAGACAAGGCCAAGGCGCAGACGCATGGTAGATGTTTATAGTCACCGCTAAAACTTATACGGGGGTGATTATACAGTATGTCGCAGGTGCTGTATAGAGTTATTAAGAAACGGGTTTCTTTTTTAAAGAAACCCGTTCCCAGAAGAACTTTTGGTATTTTATTGCTATTAAGCGGCTTGCTCTTTCGAGGCTGCTGCTGCGCGGGCTTTACGTCCTTTAATCATGTTCTCAAGACGTTCTGCGGCTGCTTCTTCGGAGATTCTCTCCACTGCGGCGACTTCACGAGCCAGGCGTTCCAAAGCAGATTGGTAAATCTGGCGTTCGGAGTAGGATTGCTCGGTGTCATCGTTGCTGCGTTTCAGGTCGCGCAGAACTTCAGCGATAGAAACCGGGTCACCTGAGTTGATCTTGGTTTCGTATTCCTGAGCGCGGCGGGACCACATGGCGCGGCGTACGTGGGCACGGCCTTGAAGGGTTTTCAGAGCATCTTCCATGCGTCCGGCGGAAGACAGGCGGCGCAGACCAGAAGCGTGAGCCTTGGCTACAGGCACTTTCAGGCGCATACGGTCTTTTTCGAATGCGATGGCGTAGAGTTTAATTTCCATGCCGCCGATTGTTTGTGTCTCAACTGCTTCGATTTCACCTACGCCGTGAGCCGGGTAGCAGACATAATCGCCTTTTTTGAATTCGACTTTTTCTGCTTCTTTCTCGACAGGGGCCATCTGACGGACCGGTTGAACAGGGGTCAGAGGCTTGTTGATGACCTGAATAGGGCGGTAGGCCGGTTTGACGGCATTCAAGTTTGGAGCAATTGTGGAAAGCTTTTGAGCGGCCATTTTGGCAGCAGCTTTTGGAGCTCCGGTAGAAATAGCCGGCATATTCTGGTTTTGAGGCATTTTAACGATAATAGGGGATGCTGCTTTTGGTGCTACAGCAGTTTCCACTGATTTTGATTGTGCTTTTGCTTTTGGTGCAGCTTTAGCTGCAACGGCTTTTTTAGCTTCGGCCTTTTTAGGGGCTGCCTTTACAGGTGCTGCCTTTTTTGCAGCTGGCTTGGTTGCTTTTGGTGCAGCTTTAGCTGCAACGGCTTTTTTAGGAGCTGCTTTTACTGGAGCTGCTGCCTTTTTAACGGTTTTTGCGGCAGTTTTAGGTGCGGCTGCTTTTTTTGCTGCTGGTTTGGACGCTTTTACTGCTTTTTTCGGTGTTGCTTTTGCTGTCACTTTTACCTTCGTTGCTGTTTTTTTGGTTGCTGTTGCTTTTGTTTTTGTCGCTTTGGCCGTTTGAACGGTTTTCTTCGGAGCGGCTTTAGTTGTTACTTTTTTTGCTGGAGCGGCTTTACTTGTCGAAGTTTTCTTAACAGCTTTGGTCGGTGCTGGAGATTTCTTCGCTGTAGTCTTAGTAGATTTTACGTTCTTTTTCATTCCTTTACGCCCTTTTCTTTGCATATCGGTTTAATTTGAACATTTTGCAGTTGTCTTTTATTAGTCGACCCTGCAGATCGTCCCTAGTTTAGAGCCAACGATTATCGCTTAATTCGACAATGAATTTTGTCATTGACGTCAACTTGAGGAGTGTTTAATAGACTAATTAGCCACCCCTGTGTCTCGCTCATCGCTTCAGCATGCGAGGGAGTATAGCAGAATTTCAGGATTTTTCAAATTTTTCTTTATAATTTATTAATATGACAATATTTCGCACCCGTACGTGTGATGTGAGGGGCTGTATGCGTTGGTTTTATTGGAATTTATTTTTGATTCGTTCCAGGCAGACAGGGTTAAGATTTAGTCGCCTTGGCCCGGATTGGGAGAAAACCACTCTTTAAACTTGTTTTTCATGGACTTAAATTTATCCGCTTCCGGCATTGGATCCTTTTTACGGGTAATATTTGGCCATTCCTGAGCGTATTTTGTATTCATTTCCAGATATTCCTGACCAGCGGGATGGGAGTCAGGTACGATGGCTTCGATTGGGCATTCCGGCTCGCAGACACCGCAGTCAATGCATTCGTCCGGATGAATGACCAGCGTGTTCTCACCTTCATAGAAGCAGTCTACTGGGCAGACTTCAACACAGTCAGTATATTTGCATTTGATGCAGATGTCGGTCACTACGAATGTCATTTTGAGCCTCTTATCGTCAATTCTAAGGACTATTAGGAAATTTTGGCTATAAAATCAAGACGCGCTTTGTCGCGTCAAATGTCGCAGTTTGACCGTTGATTATAGGGAAAATGCGGCCATCGTGTGTAATAGGCGCGTTCACCAGGCAGGGAATGTTCTGCGTTGAGGCATGTTTTTTTATTATTTCTTCTATTTTTTCTCCGTAAGGGCGGCCTGTTTCTTCCGGTGAGAGGAATTGACCAAACAGTAATCCGGCAGGGTTTGTTTGGCTGAGAATTTGCCAGAGCATGCGATCCAAACGATTTGTTTCATCGCCAATATCTTCAAGAAGCAGAATATGTTGGTTGAGGTCAGGCATAAAAGATGTCCCGCAGAGCGAGGCCAGATTGGACATGGTTGCTGCAAAGATAGGTGCGGTGACCTTGCCTTCATAAAGTGTTACACCGCCCACCATTTCGATTTCATTTTGTGTCGAGCTTTTCAGCTTTTCAAATGTGA
The DNA here is from genome assembly GCA_003245575.1 of Alphaproteobacteria bacterium. Taxonomy (GTDB): domain Bacteria; phylum Pseudomonadota; class Alphaproteobacteria; order Micavibrionales; family Micavibrionaceae; genus UBA1573. The sequence goes on from QKCR01000074.1 coordinate 9,791, forward strand.
GATTGATATGGGGGCTATCCATTCGGGCTAGTGTCTGGACTGTCGGGCCGAATATACTCCGAATGCCCAGTTTATAGTGAAGCCCCAGAATTGCTGTTACGTCACTAAATCCCATAATTGGCTTGTGTGTTTCGAGCTTTGATATTTCCTCCAAAAGGAAGCAGGCTCGATTGCCTCCGGTTGCCGCCATGATAAAGTTGACTGATGTGTCTGCCACTAAATCTTTATAGGCTGAGATCTTTTGTTCCGCTGTTCCTGCAATTTGTGTTTGCTCACCTGCGCCTATATAGGTCTGCGGATGGATGAGGGTGTTGTAGCCATGATCTTTCAGAATTTGAAGTCCGGCTTCAAATTTTTCTGGAATGATAGAGCTGGACGGGGCGAAAATGCCAATGGTTGAGGCGTATGTCATCTCTTTATTCTACTTGATAGATTTATAGCACTCAAGGGCTCTGTCTCTTGCAACTTTGTGGTCGAGCATCGGTTTGATTTTATAGGTGTCCGGTGCCCATTTGTTGATGTAGGTCTGATCGGGATCGAATTTTTCGCCTTGGGTTAGCGGATTGAAAATGCGGAAATAAGGAGCTGCATCTGCACCGCATCCTGCTACCCACTGCCATGAAGCGGCGTTATTTGCGAGATCGGCATCGACAAGTGTATCCCAAAACCAATCTTCGCCGACGCGCCAGTGGTAACGTAGGTCTTTAATCAAGAATGAGGCAACGATCATGCGTACACGGTTATGCATATAGCCTGTTGCCCAAAGTTCGCGCATGCCTGCATCAACAATGGGGAATCCGGTTTCGCCTTTTTGCCAGCGTTCCAGTTTTTCGTTGTCGACACCCGCCCAGTCAAAATCTTCAAATTTCTGATTGAGAGGCTTCTCGGGTAAAGTCGGATTATAATACAAAAGTGAATAGGAAAATTCCCTCCATGCTAATTCGGACTGGAAGCAATCGAG
>QKCR01000139.1 GCA_003245575.1 Alphaproteobacteria bacterium
TCAAAAGCACCTGCACGTATAGGATACCCTCCGGATTCTATGACCTGAGACATCGCCTGTTCCCGTGTTGTATCAGGAGAAAAAACAACGGCATATTGCTTGTTGGCCTGATCTTCATATCCGTCGGGAATCATCGACACAACCGCCAATATCCCGACAAGAAACAGGATGACGCCTAAAGAAGTACATACGGATAAAAAATCGTTTTTCTTCATTTTATTCGTTATGCGTTGGCATGAATGCCTTCTGCTTCTATGCGTTGCAAAAAGGATCTCACGGAGCCTTTCAATTGCTCTGACAGGTCAGACACATGGCTCGCAGCATGAATGATACTGGAGGATTGCTCATCCTGACGACCATGCAAACCAGCCTCCCCTTCTTCGACAGACTGGGCAACGCCCGTAATTGCCGCATCAATATCCGAGACATTTGTTACAATGCGTTGCATGGCGACCACAGACTCGCGTGTGGCTTGTTGGATGTCTGTGATACGTGTTTCGATCTCGTCGGTTTTGCGGGCTGTTTCACCTGCCAGCTTTTTAACTTCCTCCGCTACGACCGAAAATCCCTTCCCGGCATCACCTGCTCTGGCAGACTCGATTGTTGCGTTCAATGCCAGAAGGTTGGTTTGTTCAGCAATATTGCGAATAGACAAAACAACTTCACCGATATTCTCGGTCAACTCGTTCAAATTGCCGACAGTCTGGTTAGCCGACTGCGCGCTACCTGCCGTATCTTCTGACCTATCTTTCACATCGTAAATCTTGGTTCGCATGGCTTCTGCAGTCCCGTACAATTGAGAAGAAGCCTCGGATAAGGACACAATCAATCCGCCGATTTGCTTATCAAAATCATCGGCAATAGCTTGCATAGCATTCCGGCTTTCAACCCGCATCTGTCGTTCAGTCTCTTCTTGTTTGGCTTTGGCGACTTTGGCTTCTTCCAAAGCTAATTGTGCAGCACGACTCTCCGCCATGATTTCTGCATCATTTTTCAACAAGCCCAAAATTGTAGTCACAATCACAGCCGTTTCCACGATCACAACAACGGCGTGGAAGACAACGCGTAAGAAATCTGTCCCTTGCGGAAAGACAGCATAAGGCAAAGCAAAATTTAGAATTAAGTGATGCAGAGCAATTGCCGTTGTTGCAATCAGCGTTGCTCGCACAGATTTGAAAGCGATCGTCATGGCAAGTGCAGCAAAGAAATACATGTGTGCATCCAACTGCCATACATGACCCGAGAGCATATAAACAAGAACGGCAGGTGTCAGAGCCAGAGAGATCGCACTAAGATCAAGGCTCAAGGCACGATTGACAGGATAGAGAAAAACTCCGCCCCATATCAGTGCCGTCATCACCATCTGCAAAAGCATGGGAATAAGAAGCGGCAGATCAAAAAGCGCGGATGCCGCACCATAGATCACAAGGTGGGCGGCTACATAATACGCCATATGTTTTTGATATTTGCCGATACTGTTTTGAACAGAGCTTTCCATACTGGCTCCTCCTGCTTATTTTAAAGATTTGAACGCAGTGGCCATGTACCCAAAAAGCATATACGCAAAACACGTAGATGTTGAGATAGTCCCACAAAAACACAGCATCCTATGATTTTATAGAACAAGAGTTAACGAATTCTGCATGAGAATAGCATATCTAGACACGAAAGCACAGCCAACGATACATCACCTAACCTGATGATATATTTATGAAATGCAAAAAAATCTTTCAGGAGAGTTTACAGATAAAAACTACGCACTGACCCACCGAGGGCATCAGTCAGCTCAGGCGAAAAATCCTCAACGCGTTCGGGTATTTGAAACGGCGTATTAAAGATCAATAAACCGCACCCGTTTAACCCCTCCGGAGTCTCGCGGTCCCTAATCATAAACTCGGAAACCCAGGTACGGTTAATTTTAAGAGCAGCAGCCTCAGCATATAAGTCATCAATTTGCGTCAATGCATTCGCTTTGATCGGATACCAGAGGATATAGCATCCCGTTTCCCAGCGTTTTTTCCATTCAGCCATTTGCTGCACCAAAAGCAGGAACTCCTCTTTTTTCTCGAAGGGCGGATCAATCAGGATAATGCCGCGACGTTCCTTGGGGGGAATATGACCGCGAATACTCTCATAAGCATCCAGATGCGTCACTGATGCAGACTGGGTACCTTTAAGATTAAGCCGCAAATCAATCAAATCTTCGGGGTGCAACTCGTTAGCAATCAATCTGTCTTGGGGGCGCAGCATTTTGGCTGCCAGAACCGGCGATCCGGCATACAGCTTGAGTGCAAAATCCTGACGGACTAACTCCTGAAAGGCGCGCAAATCGTCATTTGCAAACGAAGCCTTCATAAAAGCCCCGATCCCGCCTTCATACTCCAACGTGCGTTGAGCCTGATCTGAAGCCAGATCATAAAGACCAATTCCGGCAAACGCATCCAGAATAAAAGCCCCCTTATCTTTCTGCTGCACATACGCCAACACCATCCGGAACACCAGATGCTTGAATATGTCGGCAAAATTGCCTGCATGATAAATATGGCGGTAATTCATTCTGTCCCCAAAGACAGCCCCAAAAGGCTGTACACAATTATCGGCGCACCTTAGGCCCAAAGACAGTAAAAGAAAACGGAAAATTTCAATATACGATTTTAAAATAATATATGACGATTTTAATTGACTATATATAACTATATATAATATTCTCGGAACATAACATAAAACAAAAAATTCGAGGTATCACATGGAAGACCGCAGAGATAAACGAGAAATTCTTCTGTCCAACTTATTTTCAGGCGCAAAAGGCGCAACCTTTATGGCAGGCGTTGCCCTTGTTGGCTCTTTGGGGCTGGGCGTGGTCAACGGGTTACAATCCTCTCGGGAATTTGATGATGCCGAAGCTCAGGTTCGGATGCTGGTCGAACAGGGAGATTTGACAAACCCTAAAACCGGAGCCCCAACCGTTAAAGTCATGGAACGCGGAAATAATAAATTTGCCTATACCGTCACTTCGGCACTACAGACATTTAATTCAAATGCCTCTGCAGCAACGGGTGGACAACCGGGACAACAAGCGGCTGCAATCATGCAGCAATATGGTGCAACAAACTACGAAATCAAAGGCCAGATTCAACGTGTCGAACCTGCCTCAGGATTTGGTCGTATCTTCTGGAAGTATGGAGGAGAGCGTGAGTTTAACCTCACATGGACTGGCGGAAAGCCTGAAAAAGCACCACTTTCGACACCTGCACAAATCACGCCACCCGGTATCCAATACCAAGGCGTAGCCCCGGGTCAAATGAACGGAGCCTATATTACACCACCGCCAGTTGCAGCACCCGCAGCACGCTAACAGCCAAGTGCATAGGTCTATGTCATGAACCTCCTCCCCGCACATAAAGGTATGAGAGCGGCCGCCGCCGCTCTCAGCCTGATCTTTTGCGCGAGTGCAGCGTATGAATTGCCGCATCAGGGCTTTGTCAATCATCGCTTCGCAACTTGCATGGCAGAACGCATCGGCGGCGATGTCAAATTCGGTGTCCTCTCTGACCATTGGGGCCAAACTGTGGGCGTTGACCCGCTCTTAAAAACCTATGGCATGGAAATGTTGGGGCGTCGTGCGGGAGTAACAATTCCGCCGCAAAACGGCAAAGATACACTTGCCTATTTGCTGCACAAAACCGAAGACGGAACTTATCAAGGTAGCTGGGATTTCACACGCATTGCAGGAAGACCATTGCCCACAGGCACGTGGGGGCGCAGTGATGTCGTCCCCAGTATTGAACAACAACATATCGCCAATATTGCAGATTATTGTGCAAATAATGCATGGGTTAATTCGACGGCAGGCCGCGGAATCTGGTCAATTTTTAGCCCCTAAAAATTACCCTAACCGAACACCGTAGCCTTCAAGAGCAACCTGATATAAAGTCCGGTCAATACTTCCATTAAGGGAGTCAGGATCAAGTCCCAGAAAAGCACAAGCCAACTGATACTTTGGCTTTAATTGAACCTGCATCATTTTCCCAAGAGTATCCAGATGGTCCAGCTGCATGTCCATAAGGAGCATCTCGCCCTCAGGATTTGAACCGCACTCTTTTGAGATTTGGACATTCTCACGAGCCCGCTGCAAACGAAAATTTGTCTCTCTGAATGAAACAATGTCATTAAAGGCACCAGTAAGTTCGCCCGAAAGGTCATCAAAGCCCTTTCCAAAACCCTCAAGCACTCTCCCCAAAATGTCTTCTGTCATGCTCATTGATACCTGCCTATGTGAGAACTCACATCTTGTATCAGATTATGAAAATAAAAGCAATTTTTTAAGATACAATCGAACACTCAATCGTGATAAAATAGAAACATCAAAACGTAAATCACTCTGCCCGAAAGCACCCACAAAAACGCAAATGTTCAACTGGTTTCGCAAAAAAGGCTCGAACACGGAAAAGCCGCCTGAAAAAGCCTCAACAGCCCCTCCCAAGAAGGGCAAAGAGGCTTTGATCGAAGAAGCACAGCGCAACACCCGAGCGGCGCGCGAAGCCATTGGGCCTGAGCGTTTGGCAGAACTCACACGCATGATTCATGAAAAACAGGAAGTCTCTCCGGCGGCCCAAGCGCGCAAAATCATTGCCAAAATGGATACCGAAAAACTCTCCGAACATTTGCGTTATTTGCGCAATGACCCGCCTACCAAACATTAAGACTTCTCTTTTATACTTATAAAATTATTTCAAACGCCTAACCAACGGAACACTCTATGCCGATCTATAAAGCCCCTCTGGAAAACATGAAATTCGTTCTGCATGACCTTCTGAATGTCGGTCAATTGTCAGAATTGGAAGGTTATGGGGATGCGACACCCGATATGATCGACAATATTTTGGAAGAAGGGGCAAAAGTCTGTGAAGGCGTCCTGTTCCCGATCAACCAATCCGGTGACGAGGAAGGTTGTACGTTTGATAACGGCACCGTACGCACACCAAAAGGCTTTGACGAAGCGTACAAAACCTTCACTGAAGGCGGCTGGACGGCCCTATCCGCAGAACCTGAATATGGCGGAATGGGCCTACCCCATGTTGTGGGAACAGCCTTTTCGGAAATGAGCTGCTCCGCCAACATGTCTTTTGCCATGTACCCTGGCCTGACAGAAGGCGCGTACAGAGCATTACTCCTCCATGGAACGGACGAACTCAAACAGACCTACCTGCCTAACCTGATTACAGGTCAATGGTCAGGGACAATGTGCCTAACCGAGCCTCATTGCGGGACCGATTTGGGATTGATCCGTACCAAAGCCATTCCAACCGACAACGGCGCCTATAAAATCACAGGCACCAAGATTTTTATCTCGGCAGGCGAACATAATTTAACAGAAAACATCATCCACCTCGTCTTGGCGAAGCTCCCCGATGCACCGGAAGGTGCAAAAGGCATCTCGCTCTTTATTGTACCGAAATTTTTGGTGGATTCAGGTGCAGCAAATCACGTGTCCTGTGGCTCGATCGAGCACAAAATGGGCATCAAAGCCTCTGCCACCTGCGTCATGAATTTTGAAGACTCGATCGGCTGGCTGGTCGGAGAGCCGCACAAAGGCTTGAAAGCCATGTTTACCATGATGAATGCTGCGCGACTAGGCGTAGGCATGCAAGGCTTGGGCATCGGCGAAGTCGCGTGGCAAAACGGACTGGCCTATGCCAAAGACCGCTTGCAAATGCGCGCACTCGACGGCGCAAAAGCCCCTGATAAGCCCGCAGACCCGATTATTGTGCACCCTGATGTGCGCAAAATGCTGCTGACATCAAAAGCCTTCTGCGAAGGCGCGCGCGCCCTTTCTTATTGGGTGGGCATGCATCTGGATATTGCAGAAAAACATCCCGATCCGCAAACCCGCCAGAACGCGGATGATCTGGTGGCTCTCCTCACCCCGATTGTCAAAGCCTATCAAACCGATATGGGCTTTGAAGTCGCCAACTTGGCGGTTCAAATTCACGGCGGACACGGCTATATCCGCGAATATGGCGTGGAACAATATGCCCGTGACGCGCGGATTGCCATGATTTATGAAGGAACAAACGGTATCCAGGCACTTGACCTCGTGGGCCGCAAAATGGGTCAGAATTACGGGCGTTTGCTGCGCCAGTTCTTCCATCCTGTCTTGGAATTTATCGAGGCCAATCAGGATGATGAAAAACTTCAAGGCTACATTTTCCCGCTGGCTAAGTCTTTTGCCAAGCTGCAACAAGCCGCTGTCCAGATTGCCCTGAAAGGTCTCAAAGACCCGAACGAGGCAGGCGCAGCATCAACAGATTTCCTGCGGATGTTCGCACTTGTGGCGATGGGCTATATGTGGGCACAAATGGCAAAAATTGCGCAGCAAAAACTGGATGAAAATGCCTCTGATCGCCCTAGAGAGTTTTATGAGTCAAAACTCAAAACCGCGACCTTCTTTATGGAACGCATGTTGCCCGAAACCGAAAGCCGCTTCCGTATGATCATGGCAGGTGCAGACAGCCTGATGTCGATCACAGAGGATGAATTTGCAGCCTAACATCTGGAATATTCAGTTTGATATACAAATTGGGGCGGTTATGACCGCCCCTTTTTATCGAAGAGCAATAGAACCTAACGACGCACAAGATCTCTCAACTCTGACACTACACGTCTTATAACACCCATAGATGATGGCGCAACATCATGCCCTCTCTCCTTCGGCAGACTATCAACCAGCTCTTGGACACTCATAATGTCGGTTTGATGTACACTTGGCCATTCAATGTCATCACCAGCGAATAAAGGGCAAAAGTCCGGATCATAATTAACTTCTATAAATCTGATCTGATCGTTTACAGAAACGCCGAAGGCAGGATCTTGCAACTCGATAACAGCCCGTTGTGCAATATAACGATATTTATGCGGTAACCGATAAACAAGCCGATCAGGCCGAATATCTGCCTCTTGAACGTCCGGATTGTCTTGCATCGTCCTGGACAACATATCGCCCCTGATTTTACTATTTTCTTCTTCATCATAAGAATAGCCATATGCTTTTAGGGCACTTTCCAGAAGGGAAAGTGTAGTGACATCTGTTGATCGTGAAAAAGCCATACCCATTCGAAACTCCCTGTATAGATATTCTTATAAATTATAGATATACCTGCCTAGACCGAACGATTGAATATGTCAACAAATGAAAGTTTGGCCAAACACCAAGTTTGCATTATGTCAAAAAGTACAGTATGGTCGCCCATGAGAGGAACCAATGTCTGGCGATACGTACACAGTCACACAAGCAACAATTGCTGAAAAGGATGCTGTCAGAGAACTGCTGTCCGAACAATATTTTCGGGATTATACAGATGCGCCCGAAAACACGAAAAACATGATTCAGGATATGCTGGATCACATCATGCTGATCTGCTTTCATCCGACCAATGCTGCGCGCCACTTTCTATTGGGAAAAGACACTGAAAAATTCGGAATTGTTTGTGTTGAGCCGGATGAAACAGGTAAGTCATACGAAATCAGTGACCTGTACATCAAACCCGCTCATCGCGGTCGTGATCTAAGTCGACTTTTGCTGCAAGCCTCAGAAGACTTTGCTCGTGACAGAAAAGCGCACCAAGTCACGCTTCAGGTTAGTCACGAGGACAAGAGCCTGCTGGAGCACTACAAGAGACACGGATATCTGATGAAACAATTCGGGAGAGCACAAAGACAAGAGGCCCAAATAGCACGTTCAGGTCACCCGACATATCACATGTATAAGGTGTTAGCCCCCTAAGTAAGATAGGGAGTAAAATAGGGACTAAGAAGCTACCCCATACTGCGTGTTAAGACGAGTTCACGTTCAAACGGGAGCACCATAACACCGTTTTTCGGATCAGCAGCCAACTGTAACGGACGGGCTGCACCACTCACTTTAAACTCGTGAGAAATCAAAAATTTCTGTGCGGCTGTATTCTCCAGCGGAACTTCTGCAACAACTTTCCGATCAGGGAAAAGACCCGCAGCATATCCGCGACCTATAACTTTTTCGTATAGCTGCGTTAATGCCCCCTGACCGCGCTGTGACGGAATAAGATACGGCGCAATACGCGGGCGATTTTCACTATCCTGCCAAACGCGAAGACGACCGATAAAAGGGCGCCCCCGCTGCTTCCGCACCACATACAAAGACACAGCGTCGATTTCTTCATCATGCTGCTTCAAGTGGGCCATAAAATACTTGGCCATAGACGGTCCGAAGTCCAGAACCTGTTCATCTGTGCGATTGAAAGTGTACTTCTGAAAATCACCGCCATCCGCATTAAACATGCGGGCAAATTCCAACGCATCGCGATTAATTACAGGCCTGAGTTCAACCGTCGGAGTCTCGATGGAAAAGCGTGTAAAAACATCCATTAGATCGCTACGACTGAAACGCATAAAAAACCTCATTCCTGTAATATTTAATTCCCGAAACTTTATGACTTTTGTACAGAACTGCCAAGAGAGAAAATCGCCGCCATCATTAGTCATATAAAAATTGCGTACACTTAATATTAAGAAAGTTGCGACACTCTGTGGGAGAAAGGATCAATAGCCATGACACTCGAGACCATCATCCCGAAAATCGAAAAGAAAATGATCTACGCCACCGGATTTAACCATACGGTGTTGTTTGATTTGGGAGACGACGGATTTATTCACATCGACGGAACACAATCCCCACCGGAACTCTCGACAGAGGAAAAAGATGCGGACGTCACGCTTGAGACCACGGCAACTGTCCTGAATGATATTCTGGACGGCACACAAGACCCGAACGTAGCCTTTTTGATGCGCAAGCTTAAAATTCGGGGAAACTTGAAACTGGCCATGAAACTCAACGCCTTTCTGGAATCCTGATTGCCTCAAATCAAAAAATGTCTAAACTCACCGCATGAACCTACTTTTTCGTGTCCTGTTTGTGTGGCTGGCGAGCTATTTCAAACCCCGCATCAATGACATTCTCTCCCCCGCAGATTTAAGCCTGCGCGTGCTGCCGAATGATCTTGATTTCAATATGCACATGAACAATGGACGCTACCTGACCATGATGGATTTGGGGCGTCTTGATTTAATCCTGCGCTCTGGTCTTTTGAAAATGATGCTGCGGGAGAAATCTGTTCCCATTCTGGCGGCGTCAACCATGCGCTACCGCCTTTCCCTTGATCCGTTCCAGAAATATACACTCCGCACGCAAATTCTCTGCTGGGACGAAAAATGGGTTTATATCGAACAACGTTTTCTAAAAGGCGAGGATGTTGCTGCTATTGGTCTCGTCAAAGGATGCTTTTATAACCAGAAAAATAAAAAGACTGTCCCGACATCCGACCTACTGCACCATATCGGCTATAACAGCCCATCACCAACCATGCCTCAGCATGTCGCTGACTGGCAAACCTCCGAAACGGCTCTAAGAGAAGTCACTAAAAATGGTTCAAATTCTTAAATCACCCGAAGACTTACGCGCTTATTCAAAATCATTACGCGCACAAAATAAAACACTTGGCTTTGTCCCGACCATGGGCGCACTCCACGAAGGCCATTTAACTCTGGCGCGCACTGCGCTTGCCGAGTGTGATGCTTGTATCGTCAGTATCTTCGTAAATCCGAAACAATTCGCACCCCATGAAGATTTTGACCGTTACCCGCGCCAACTGGATAAAGACGCAGACCTTCTATCCACCGTCGGCGTCAATGCTGTCTTTGCACCCGAAGTTGATGTCATGTACCCGAAAGACTTTCAAACAACAGTGTCGCTGTCTGAAGTCACCAAACCGCTTGAAGGCGAATTCCGTCCGACTCATTTCACGGGCGTATCCACTGTTGTGGCGCGGCTTCTACTTCTGGTCGGTGCAGACAAAGCTTATTTCGGAGAAAAAGATTATCAGCAACTCCAGCTCATCAAACAAATGGCAAAAGATTTGGCAATCCCGACCGAAATCATCGGCGTGGGTATCGTGCGCGAAAAAAGCGGCTTGGCACTTTCCTCCCGCAATGCCTATCTAACGACAGAAGAACGTCCCATCGCGGATCAACTCAATGTCATTCTAAAAACTATGGCTTCTGAATTTAAATCAGGTGCCGCGATTTCCGACATTGAACGCCGCGCCGCGCAAAAATTATCAGACATTGGTTTTGGAAAAATCGACTACATCACCATTCGCGATGCCGAGACACTTTTGCCGCCCACGGAAGAAACAAAAAGCCACCGGATTTTGGCGGCAGCTTTCTTAGGAAAAACACGTCTGATTGATAATATTTCCGCTGATTAAAACCCCAAGGTCACGCCCACAGTGGCCCGCGCATACGGGTCTTCGGTTTTACCTGTGCGTCCCGACACATCAGCAGAAAAATTGAGATTATCAGCCGCACGCCATAGAACTGTTACACCGCCCTCGCCCCAACGATCATCAACCTTGTTCGGGGATAAGGTCATGGTCAACCCCGTAGAACTCGCAGTCACATCTTCTTCCGCATCATGAAGACGCTCCGCATAGGCTGCGCGTCCGCGAACCGTTACGCGCTCTCCGATGTCATGAGACACTTCCAATCCGACACGACCAATCACACGCTCTCCATTTTGATCAGAATAGCTGGCAGGAAATGGTCCGTGTTTCTCATCGTATGAGTCAATTTTTGTTTTGGAATATTCAGCCTCGATGTAAGGCATAAC
>QKCR01000095.1 GCA_003245575.1 Alphaproteobacteria bacterium
CTTATTGCAAAACTTGCCAACCGCCTGCAAAGAAAACTGCTTGCGCGCCAACAACGCTCTTGGCTGTTCGATCTTGAAGAAGGCTATCTGGATACAGCACGCCTTGCGCGCGTCATTGCAAACCCGTCTATCCCCCTGACCTTCAAGCAGGAAAAGGAAACCGAATTTAAAGATACAATTGTCACTCTGCTCCTTGATAATTCAGGGTCCATGCGCGGTCGCCCAATTACAATCGCCGCTATGTGCGCAGATATTTTGGCCCGCACATTAGAACGTTGCGGTATTAAGGTTGAAATTCTCGGTTTCACAACACGCACATGGAAAGGCGGGAAATCACGTGACCTATGGATAGCAAACGCACGCCCAGACCTCCCCGGTCGCCTGAACGACCTGCGCCATATCATTTATAAATCAGCTGACCAACCCATGCGCCGCGCGCGGAAAAATTTGGGGTTGATGCTCAAAGAAGGCCTTTTAAAGGAAAATATCGACGGAGAAGCTCTCGTTTGGGCTTACAACAGAATTGCAGCAAGATCAGAAGAACGCAAAATTCTGATGGTCATATCCGACGGTGCACCCGTTGACGACTCCACCTTGTCCGTCAATCCGGCTAACATATTGGAAACAGACTTACGACACGTCATCAATTGGATTGAAACTATAGGGAAAGTTGATTTGACCGCCATAGGTATCGGACACGACGTCACTAGATATTACGAGCGCGCCATCCAGATTTCTGACGCCTCTGACCTTGGCGAAGCTCTAATCACAAACCTGTCTGAGTTGTTTGATAAGTAAGCTTATCAACTGAAAATCGGCCAAAAATCGGATAATGATCTGACCCGACATCCTCCAAAGACTCATAGTCATGAAAAGTAACTTCACGCCCCCAAATATGATCAATCTGAATAGCAAGCAGAACATTGCCTGTGGGATATGTCCAAGACAAACCACGAGGGCTGCTTGATTGAAACCCGCTTCTAATAATAGGCAAAGCATTTTCTGACCAAATTGTTGTATTAAAATCTCCAGCCATGACAACGGGCTTGTTCTGCACATCCGCTAAACTCAGAGCAGAAGAAACATAATTTTTAAGCTCCTTATTATAACTGGAAGACATAGGCGGCGGCGTATGAATGCTCAATAACGAAAATTTTCCAAAATCAAATACCCCCAAAGGCAAATTAAATTCACCCGAATATTCAAAGTCTCCGCTAAACGGTAATTTTGAATAAACAGCCATTCCAAAATTATCATCTCTCGCCACATAATTATAATAAGGATAATCAGATGTAATTACCTGCAGCGCATCCACCCATTTTTTATTAACCTCAACAGCAACAAAAATATCAGGATGCTCCTCATGGATCAAAGTAATTACACGATCGTACTGCGTATTCGATGTCAGAACATTTGCCGAAATAATAGAAACCATTTCATGCTCGGCAACTTTTCTTAAATTCTTGGGTTCCTCAAATTGAGAGCAAATATAAATCACCAAGGAAACATTAATAACGCATACGATAAAAGACAAAGCGGCATGTTTAGGTGAATTTATAAAAAGAGAAAGTGCAGAAATTAATAGGCTAAAAAAGATCGCCTGCCATTTAAAATGGTTAAATAAATCAAAAAACCACAAGAAAGGAGAAAGGAAACCCGCCAGACTGCAAAACATAAGCACATATAGTGCAAGCCTTAGAAAGCCAAATTTGTTGCCATTTTCTTCCATCCCCATTTAACACCCCTTCTCCTTGAATATACCAGAGTAAATATAAAAAGTTGGCCCCAGCAAAGAGGCCATTCTTTAAACCATATTTCTCTGATTAATATTTCTATGCTCAATGATGCGCGGGATGTAAGGCTCTTTTTGAATGTGAAGCCCACCATCGTTTTCATTGAAGCTTTTAAGATAGGTTTGTGCTTCAGCCTCTGTCAAAAAGAACGGCGGAACTTCGACATTATAGATTTGAACACTAATAATTTTACTTACTGCCTGCTCTATGTCCATTTCTACAACTGCACCGCTTTCACCTTGTGCCAAATCAACCATATAAACAAATTCACCGTGCTTAGACAGCAACTCACCCAATAAAGGGTTTTTCTCTGATGCATAAGTTCCGTCATCAAGACGTTTAACGACATCAACTGGCATCGCACCACCAGACACAGAACATTCGGCAAAATTAGGAAAATCTGTCGCGTGCGCAAAAACAAGACTATGTCCTTGGTTTAAGACATGCTGAACGCTTGCCTCAAGGGAAGAATATATTTTACCAGTATGCATATCGGCAAAAACAACTTTCTCATGATACTGGGTATTGAAATTGAGATTAAATAGATCCAAAAGGCGTTTCTCTGACACAGCTTCCCCACCGGTCACAGTAAAATCCTGATCTGCTTCTATTGCAGGAACAATCTGGGAGGCCTGACATTTAGAACCTTTCGTCCCATAAATCGGGCCATTACTTAAGGCCATTTTATAATTAGTCGGATCTAAAGAGGTGGGTGAAATATCAGCGTCCAAGAAAGGACGTGCCGTATACCCCGCAACCAAACAAAAGGCAGCGATAACCGCAACCGAACATGTATTTATTTTTTCTAACATAAGACCCTCAATATATTTTTATGATTATGTATATTGCTTTTCGAAAAGTTACAAGTTTTTTTAGACGCCAATTCATGTATAACTAGTCACCAAGAAACAAAACCCATGAATAACAACACGCTAAGAACACTAAAATGAGCAAGCAAATCTATAAACCGCGCCCCGTAACAGGCTTCCCAGAATGGCTTCCGGAAGTTCGCCTCGTCGAACAACGCTGGATGGATCATATCCGCCGCACATTTGAATCCTATGGCTTTTGCTCAATCGAAACTCCATCCATTGAAGAACTGGACGTCCTTCGCGCCAAAGGCGAAGTCGATAAAGAAATCTACGTTATTGAACGTTTGCACAAAGATGAAAACGAAAAAGGGGATACGCGCCTCGCCCTCCACTTTGACCAAACTGTTCCCCTGGCAAGATATGTTGCCCAACATTTTAACGAACTGGATTTTCCGTTCAAACGCTACCAGATGCAAAAAGTCTGGCGTGGCGAACGCCCTCAGGCAGGTCGCTTTCGCGAATTCTACCAATGCGATATTGACGTCATCGGCGTTGACAATGTCCCGATCCACTTTGACAGTGAACTCGCAGCCATCATGGTCGACATTCTGCGTGGCCTAAATATCGGCCCATTCCAGATGCAAATCAGCAACCGAAAAATTCTGATGGGATTATGCGCAGGTATGGGAATTGAAGACCCAACCCCTGTCACCCGAGCCGTTGATAAAATAGAAAAAATCGGAAAAGACGAAACTAAAAAACTTCTGATTGACGCGGGTCTTTCAAACGACAATGCACAAAAAATTCTGACATTCGCTACAATTAAAACAACAGACACAAGCTTTGTCGGACAAGTCATTGACTTAGGCGTGAACAACGAAACGCTCGCACAAGGTCTTGCAGAGTTGGCATCCGTGATGGATCACCTCGCCCACGTCGAAACAGGATTTGTAGTGGCAGACCTCTCGATTGTTCGCGGTCTCGATTACTACACAGGCACAGTCTATGAAACCAAACTGCTGGAAAACCCCGGCTTTGGCTCTATCTGCTCCGGTGGTCGTTATGAAGACTTGGCTGGCAGCTATATCAACAAACATCTGCCGGGTGTCGGCATTTCTATCGGACTTTCAAGATTGTTTGATTACATGCGCATCAACAACAAACTCGACATCAAGGCAAAATGCCCGACCGATATTCTGGTGTGCTTGCCTAACGAAGACAAACGCGCTCTGACAAATGAAACAGCGCGTATTTTGCGCGCCAAAGGCTACAATGTCGAAACCTATCATGCAGACCAGAAAATAAAAAAACAACTGGGCTACGCTGAAAAGAAAGGCATTCCGTTTGTCTGGTTTCCACCTTTCGAAGAGGGCCAACCGCACGAAGTAAAAGACATGACAACCGGCGACCAGTCACAAGCCGATCCGAACACTTGGGAGAAATAAACATGGCATTGTTCCGCACCATATCTCTATCACTTCTTTTAATCGGCATAACATTCACAACGGCACGCGCAGAACCATTCATCTACGCTCCTGAAAATTGCGATATGCGCGTAGGTTTCCCCGAAAAACCAATCATTGAAAAAAAATGTGTTACGCATGCCGAAAAGCAGGAATGTACGGATGTCGTCACCTATAAAAAGATTGCACCTCCCCAATCATCCGTGACCTTTCGGATCACATGTGTGGAATATCCGAAATCAGAACTGGCAACATACACACCTGAAATCGTAGAAAAGACCCTCAATAAATTGCTAAAAGATCAGGGTCTGGAACCATTCGATATTCAATCCGAAACCGTAGACAACATGCAACGCTCTACCAGCATGAGCATCGGAACTGATGACGAAGGTATTGCCTATATGTATTCAGGGCAAATATGGATTGGTGAAAAATCACTCTTCACACTTGAAGGCAACATGAAAGGCCCACAGGAAAAATCCGTTGAAGAGACTTTCGTGTCTATTTTAAGAGAGACATATCCGAAGGATCTAAAAGTCGAAGACACAAAGAACGATCCCAAAACAGATAAGAAATAAAGTCCGGATACCGTTAGATGCTATAAGATCTAATCTTCTCGACCATCGAGAAAAATCCGTTGCGGCGATTTGGAGACAAATTCTTATCCAAACCCAAACGTTGAAATATATCCTCTATATCGACAGCGGCCATCTCGTTGGCGGGCTTTCCGTTAAAGGTGATATACAATAACGCAACCAACCCCTTAACGATATGCGCATCACTATCCGCCTGAAATGTGAATCGCCCGTCTTTCACTTCGGGAATCATCCAGACTTTAGACGTACATCCTTTGATAAGAAACTCCTCGCGATGCAAGGATTCTGGTAAATCAGGTAATTTTTTTCCCAAATCTATCAAAATTGCGTAACGATCCTCCCAATCATCCAACAGAGAGAACGTCTCAAGTATTTCATCCAAAGTCGTCATAAAAAATATACCCATAAATCTTTGAAATCCTTCCCTTTTGGGCTGGACTTGCCAGAAAGCTTATAATATCTTTCCCGAAGCGATGCAAACCCTCCCTTTTTTTGGGGCGGCCCAACCTGTGCCCGTCCTGCGAAATGTCCATCTTTCATTAATAAATAGTGAATAGGATAGTCAAAAGAAGGGCTTGCGGAGTTCGCTCTGCCTTGGCAGAGTACACTATAGATGAGTCTAAAACTAATTATGACGTGAGGATCACGCGGTAATGTCGAAAACGTCCGGAACCGAATCTAAAAATACCCTCTATTGCTCCTTCTGCGGAAAGAGCCAGCACGAGGTTAAAAAGCTTATTGCAGGACCAAATGTGTTCATTTGTAATGAATGCGTTGAGCTGTGTATGGATATTATCCGTGAAGAGGATAAGACACAGCTGGTCAAATCAGGCGAAGGTGTCCCTACCCCTAGCGAAATCAGACACGCACTTGATGACTATGTCATCGGTCAGGACCGTGCAAAACGCGTTCTTTCAGTGGCGGTTCACAACCACTACAAACGTTTGCAAGTCGGGCAAAAAGGCGCAGACGTTGAAATCAACAAATCTAACATTCTTCTTGTTGGACCAACCGGTTCGGGTAAAACCCTTCTGGCACAAACTTTGGCCCGCATGCTGGACGTTCCGTTTACAATGGCAGATGCAACAACCCTGACCGAAGCTGGTTACGTGGGTGAAGACGTTGAAAACATTGTTTTGAAACTTCTGCAAAACTGCGATTATAACGTAGAACGCGCGCAACGCGGTATCGTCTACATCGATGAAATTGATAAAATCAGCCGTAAATCAGACAACCCGTCCATAACACGCGACGTATCCGGTGAAGGCGTTCAACAAGCATTGCTGAAACTGATGGAAGGCACTATTGCCAGCGTTCCTCCACAAGGCGGACGTAAACATCCTCAACAGGAATTCTTGCAAGTTGATACATCCAACATTCTCTTTATCTGCGGCGGTGCATTTGCCGGTATTGATAAAGTCATCGCGATGCGTACCAAAGGCGCGACATCCATCGGCTTCGGTGCAGATGTAGCTTCTCCGGAAGAAAAACGTCCGGGCGAAATGATGCGCATGCTGGAAACAGAAGATCTGTTGAAATTCGGTCTTATCCCTGAATTCATCGGTCGTCTGCCGGTCGTTGCAACGCTCGACGATTTGGACGAAGCCGCTTTGATCTCCATTCTGACAGAACCGAAGAACGCTCTGATAAAACAGTTCCAACGTTTGTTCGAAATGGAAAGCACAAAACTGACCTTTACCGAAGACGCCCTGTCTGCAATTGCCAAAAAAGCAATTGATAGAAAAACAGGTGCTCGTGGTCTGCGTTCGATCATGGAAGTCATGCTGCTCGATACAATGTATGAAATCCCTGATATGGATGAAGTCGAAGAAGTTATCGTCAACGAGAAAACCGTTAATGATGGCGAAAAACCTGTCTATGTTCTCTCTGACTCAAAGAAGAAAAAGAAGAAGAGCAAAGATAAGGCAGAAGACTCTGAAGCAGAGACCGAAGCAGAAACAGCATAGAATAAAGAACCCCGCTAATTGCGGGGTTTTTCTTGTCTAATGACAGATAAAAAGAAAACTAGAGACCACGCATATCAAGAACGTGTCTTCTACTGTATGCAGCAACACCACATCCGATTGTGGCACCGCCAACCAGAAGAACACCCGCCAAAGCTCCAGCCAATTTTAGACCTTCTTCAGTTGGCCCAGCATTAACAGCATCCTTACGAACCGGATCAATTGGATTTTTACTTTGAGATTCCTCTTGTTTAAGATTTGCAACTGCTGAGTAGGCATCACCGAGCTTGCCCGCTTGAAAGTATGAAACGCCAGCCACACCCAAAGTGGCCAATCCGCTGAAAACAGCCGCCAAAGTATAACCAACAACTTGTTTTTTTAAATCTGCACTACGTCTGCTTGCAAGATTCGCATCGCCAAACATTTTCTCACCTCTATTACATTTTTTGAACGTTATACATAAATATGAAAAATAAGGCAAGGAAAATGTTAATATCCTTTAGCTTAGGACCAACCGCTCATTTGCTATACGGCGCGCTGCCTCAAAATCCGACGCAAAAACAAAATCCTGCCCCTCGACATCTAACATACCCATCCGTTTCAGCACAGTGCGAGGCTGATCCTGCAAATTACTCAAGATCACAAAAATACCCTTTTTACGGCAGCGTGTTAGAAATGCGCGTAAGGAAGCCTCCCCACTCGCATCAATCATAGACATCATTCCCAATCGTAAAATAAAAACCCTGGGTGCCGGATTCAACTGCTCGACAACATCCAATAAACGAGAACCAACACCGAAGAAAAGTGGTCCATGAACTCGGTATGTCACAACACCTAGAGGCAACTCATCCGCTAATGGAGAAGACGGATTGTCAAAATCATCAACGTCCTCTTCTATGAAATTTGTCTGCTGGGCCATCTGGTGCATAAACAAGATAGCAGCCAATACAACCCCTACTTCAATAGCAACGGTCAAATCCACGGCAACAGTCAAAACAAATGTCAGCACCATAACCAGCTGCTCGCCAATTGGGGCCTTCATCAAATGCCTGACCTTTTCAATTTCTGACATGTTCCAGGCAACAACCATCAAAATGGCCGCCAAAACAGCCAACGGAATATAAGACGCCAAAGGGGCCAGAAAGATCATGGCGACCAGAATAAATAATGCATGCATCATTCCCGCAATCGGAGTCTTGCCGCCTGATCTGATATTTGTCACTGTACGGGCGATAGCCCCTGTAGCAGGCATCCCGCCAAATATAGGCGACACAATGTTGGCGACCCCTTGCCCGACCAATTCGCAATTAGACCGATGTCGGCGATCAATCATACCGTCAGCCACAACAGCAGACAGCAAAGATTCAATCCCTGCCAAAAATGCAATTGTAAAGGCAGACGGGAACAATTCGAGCATCCGAGCTGCTGTAATATTATCAGGAAGCGACGGCATCGGAAGGCCATGAGGTAATTCACCGAAAGCAGATCCGATCGTGACGACAGGTAGATGAAATCCGACGACAGCCAAAGAGGATATAATGACCGCCATTAAGAAAGCAGGAAGATGCGGAAAATATTTCCGCAGCAGAACAATAAGTACCAACGAACCCAAAGCAATCAGAGTTGCAAATTGGTTGACGCTGTCCTTGGCTTCCCAGAACACCATCCACTTTTCAAGAAACAATCCGGGAACTTTTTCGATATTCGCACCAAAAAAATCCTTAATCTGACTGGAGAAAATAATAACGGCAATCCCTGCGGTAAATCCTGTAATTACAGGCTGGGGTATATATTTGATCCAGTTCCCCAATCTGAAAAATCCGGCCGCTACCAACATAAATCCGGCCATAAGTGTTGCAATCAACAATCCGTCATACCCGAATTGTGCAATCACATTATAGACAACAACAACAAAAGCTCCTGTTGGACCACCAATCTGAATACGACTCCCACCCAAAGCAGAAATCAGAAATCCCGCAATAACCGCCGTAATCAATCCCTTATCAGGCGTTGTTCCGGATGCGATACCCAACGCCATAGCCAATGGAATAGCCACAATTGCAACAGTTAACCCTGCAAGCGTATCCGCACGAAACAAAGACAGGGAATACCCCTCCTTTAAAACAGTGTAAAGCTTAGGAATATACAAATGCCACCAAGGCGGGTTTTGTTTTAAGGACATGGTCAAGAAACTGGGAAAAACTGTGAAAATACAGGGAGATCATAACAGCAAGGGCGTAAAAAGCCAACGCGCAAAACTGTAAAAATATGTCAAAGAAAAAGAAATTAATTCATAGGGTTATTTTCAAGATATTAATCATCCGTTATAATTTTCCCAATATTCTTGAAAGAAACTGTTTTTCAAAAACTATGATCGATCTTGGAGTTTTCACATGTCCCAATCTGCTAAACTAATGCCAGAACCAAATAAACGTTACCGCCTTATCACACGAAGCGACATGGACGGACTCGTTTGTGGCGTTCTGCTGAAAGAATTGGGGCTCATTGATGATATTACATTCGCGCACCCCAAAGATATGCAAGACGGCCTGATCGAAGTCGGACCTGACGACATCACGACAAATCTGCCATATGTCGAAGGTGTTTATATGGCTTTTGACCACCACGCCAGTGAGGTTTCACGCGTCGGTGGGAAATTGGAAAACCACATTATCGACGAAAAAGCACCTTCTGCTGCACGCGTCGTATATGATTACTTTGGCGGTAAAGAACGCTTCGCTCGCGTTCCTGATGATATGATGATCGCCGTGGACAAAGCAGACTCGGCCGCATTTACAAAAGACGATATTCTTGACCCACAGGGTTGGGAACTTCTGTCCTTCCTCATGGACGCAAGAACAGGCCTTGGACGCTTCCGCGATTTCAGTATTTCAAATTACCAATTGATGATGCAATTGATTGATTTCTGTCGTGAGCATGACAGCATTGACGATATCTTGGCCTTACCTGACGTCAAAGAACGCGTTGAACTGTTCAAAGAGCAACAACCAAAGTTCCGCGAGCAAATTGAGCGCTGCTCCCGCATTAAAAAGAACGTTATTGTCCTTGACCTCAGAAACGAGGACACGATCTATGCCGGAAACCGCTTCATGATATACGCACTCTTCCCGCAATGTAATATTTCAATCCACGTATTGTGGGGTAAAAATAATCAAAACACAGTCTTTGCTATCGGGAAATCCATCCTGAACAAAACCAGCAGAACCAATGTCGGAGAGCTTTGCCTCAGCTATGGCGGAGGTGGTCACAATGCCGCCGGAACCTGTCAGGTGGATAATTTGAAAGCAGACGAGCTATTGACCGAAGTCATCGGGAAAATCAATAAGGACGGCTAGAAGAGGCAAAACAAATGCCTTCTCCGGCCATTTGCTGGTTCAGACAGGACCTCAGACTCTGTGATAATCCAGCTTGGAGCGCCGCTTGCAAAACCGGCGCTCAAGTCTTACCCGTCTATATTCTGGATGATTTAAATTCCAAAGAATGGAAAATGGGCAGCGCATCCCGAGTATGGCTATATCATGCGCTTGTACAATTAAACAAATCACTTGGCGGAAATCTTCTTGTTCTAAAAGGTGATGCGCAAAAACTCATCCCACAGCTAGCAACAACCATTAAATCAGACAAAATTTTCTGGAATAGATGTTATGAACCATGGCGCATCCATCGCGACACAAAGATAAAAGAGGACTGCGAAAACAAAGACATTTCCTGTATCAGCTCGAACGGGTCGCTGCTTTGGGAGCCGTGGGAAGTAAAGAAGCAGGATGGCACACCTTATAAGGTGTTTACGCCCTATTTCAGAAAAGGCTGCTTATCCGCCCCCCCACCGAGAGCCCCTCTGCCGCCCCCCAAAAAACCGGACCTACTTGTCTCATCAAGTATTTTAGAAGGCAACCATCTTGATTTGAATGATCTCCTGCCCAAATCCCCTCACTGGGATAAAGCTATGATGTCTTATTGGGAAGTTGGAGAAAACGCTGCCCAAAAGAAATTAGCCGAATTTCTTGAAAGCAAAATGGCAGGATACAAAGAACAGCGCAACTACCCTGCCA
>QKCR01000080.1 GCA_003245575.1 Alphaproteobacteria bacterium
TCCTGCACGTTATACCCGGTTCTTTGCGGCATACATAAGGGGAATTCTAAAAATTCTTCTACAAATGGAAGTTCTCCGGAAATTTACATGGTGTTAACTCAACTTTCGGGATTCATAACCAAGTTGTTCTTTGACAAGCCGACACACTGTAAAGCGGTATCCATAATCGCATCAATAAAGGCAGAGGCCGTTTTTTCGCAGAAGTTACCGATCTTTCTCAACTGGTCTGCCGCCAAGGTCAATATTCGGTAGAGTGCTTCAATAAACGAGATATCGCTAACTTGATCACAGCAGAAGTAAAAAAGGTCTCCAAAAGTTCGGTGATCTGTCTCAACTCTACACTGGTAGACAACAAACATGTACCGCATAAATACGATGGACGTATGGGCTATCAACGCATCAAAGTCACGGCACTGGATTTCTTTTGCCAGTTTTAAATGTTGTTTGGCCATTTTGAAGAACACTTCAATGTCCCATCGTTTGCCGTAAATGCGGACAATATCTTCATTGCTTAGAGTAGTATCGGTTGACAGCAGCGCCAGCCAGTCTTTTTTGCGTTTATCTCTTACAAAGACCAGCTTGGCCAAGCGTCCACCTTTTAGTTGCACCAGGGTACTGGCCAATATTTTCGCCCGGCCCCGTCGCTTTTTCAGTTGAGCGTAGATGCTCATCAGATTCATTTGATGTCCGTTATGGCGGTAGAAAACCTTGGGAGTCTTTTTCACCATACTGATGACATCAATATGTTCTGCCAAGGCAGTAACTGTAGCGGGCATCGTGAACCAGCTATCCATAAGAAGATACTGCGCATGGATACCGGTAGAAAGGACCCGTTTAACCATGGTTTCTAAATGCCCTGTGGCCTTGACGACAGCCTCTTTTCTGCGTTGATGCGCACAGCATCGTTTGTCTATGACTTTTTGGCTATCACATAAGCGCTTTTTTGCTTCCGATGAGGAGAGCAACGAAAAATCCAGCGGCAGACAACTGACACCATCGGACCAACAAATGGTAAGCATACGAAAGCCTTTCAAATAGCGTCTGGTACTGTGATCATAAACCCGACAGAGCAATTCGACCAGTTTGGAGCGTGAGCGATCATAAGAGCTGTCATCGATAATAAGCACCGTCTCTCGAGCTTCATCGGTAAGTCGACTGAAAAAGCTATGAAGTCGTTGTCCAAGACAAAGAAGCAATCGACGCCAGTTGTAAGTGGTTCCCTTGAGAAGCTGATAGGCAGCGTCTTTGCCAAAGGCAAGGTCCTTATTAATGACAATACCGCGGAAGAAGTTCTTTCCGACAAATGGCAGTGTGAATATGGCTTGTGTCAAAGAGCGAACACCATGGCCGTGACGCTTACGAACGCCACAGCGGTGTAAAAGCGTGCCGATTTGAAATCGGTTGAAAAAATCATCAATTTTGCTTTGAACATGAATGTTTTCTTGAGATTTGGAGGCAATGCTGATATGGTCCATTTGAGCCCTTTCCTTTTGATATTATTGTGCTTTTTGCCAAATCCACTATAATTCAAAAGACTGGGCTCTTCAAGCTTTTTCTTCGTAATTTCAGCTTATTAGACCACTTTATCGCCTCCCATGCTCAAACCCGAAAGTTGAGTTATAAACTTTATCTCTAATTTTAACAGAGAAAGGAGAGTGAAATGTTGCTCTTAAATTTAAAAAATAAAAAGTCAATCGTTATTGGATTTTTATTTACCCTCGCTGTCACGGTCATTCTTGCTCCTTTGGCAGCGAAAGCCTGTTCTCGAATTTTCTGGAACGACAATGGTGTCGCCATGGTCGCGGCCCGAACCTTGGATTGGTCGCACAGCTTTGAAGACATTCTGATGGTCATTCCGCGGGGAGAAACGATGAACGGCGGATTCGAGGGCAGCCCGGAATGGACAGCCAAATACGGATCTGTCGTCGCCACTGTCATCCCTTTTATAGAGCAGTACAGTTTCGATTACGTGGATGACGGGGCGGTAGACGGAATCAATGAAAAAGGATTGACCGTTCACGGACTCTACCTCGGAGAGACCGTCTACCCGACGGATGAATTGAGTGATCTGCCGAAGGTGAGCTATTTCCGTTGGGCCCGATATCTTCTGGACAATTTTGCGAACGTCAAGGAAGCAGTGGATGGCATGAAAAAGATTCGTATTGCACCCGTGAAAATGGGCGACAAAGTGCTCGGTGCCCACTTTGCAGTTGAGGACCCGACCGGCGACTCGGCTATTTTCGAGTTCATCGACGGGAACCTTGTCATTCACCATGGCAAAAAATACACGGTTATGACCAACGATCCTGTCTATCCGGTCCATATAAACAACTTGAAGGAATACAAGGATTTTGGCGGTAAAAAGGAAATTCTCCCCGGAGGTACGGATGCAGACGAACGATTTATCCGGGCGGCAACTTTCCTACGCCGGTTGAAAAAACCTGCTGATGCCGACGATGCTCTGGGCAGAATTCTGGGTGTGGCCCGAGCGGTGCAAGTACCATTTGATGCAGATGAGTATGGTCCCACCTGGTATACTTCACTGACGGATTTGACCAACAAGGTCTATTATTTCGACTGGGCGCTCACGCCAAACATCGTCTGGGTAGAACTTCGGAACCTTGATTTTTCCAAAGGTCAGCCTGTCAAGGAACTCAACCCCCGTATTCCTTCATTGGTTGGTGAAGTATCCGGGTCTTTTGAACCCGTTAAGCATTAGAACAAAATTATAAGGAAAAAATTTCCTTTCAAGGGAGGTTATTCATATGGAAAT
>QKCR01000066.1 GCA_003245575.1 Alphaproteobacteria bacterium
TTGACGGTAATCGACGTGCCTTTTGTAACGCCCATGTCCATGATTCTGCGTTTGAGCGCCCCTTGACTGCCAAGCTTTTTTACCGTAACCGTTTGTCCGACAGGTATCTGGTTGAGTGTCATCATAACATATCCCTCAAAAATTTAAACTCTATAATCAAAAGCACCTCTGTGCAGGCACTATTGTTAGTCTTGTCTAACTACTAATAGTTTAACACCGCTAACTTTGTATGTCAAGATGCTGAAGATGGTTGTTTTATGAACTTAACCGGAGATAGTCAAAATCTAAACCTGTTGATGCGTACACGAAGCGATTGCTAGTAAACGAAGCCTTAGAAATTCAACGGATATGTATGCCATTTTTTTAAACACCCAAAATGGGTGACAATATGGCACGATAAATGAGGGCATTTATCCATGTTTAAACAATGGAAAAGCGAAAGGCATATTAATCAGTAATCCTTATATATTTACAATAATGCAAACAAATGGTCATTTTATAATTTAACGAGTTTTAAACGCTCGTCAATACCTGACTCTTGTGGACAACATATATTGCCTTTGCTCGTGCATTGATCATGAACAAATTTTTAATGTACGATAGGCACACAATGAAAAAAGGTAGCCGAAAAAATGCTCAGGCTTCCCCTATCTGTTCTGTCAACTCCATGGCCGCTTTCATACAAAGATCCATATTGCGATAGTTCCACTGCGCCCAGCGGCCCAATAGACTGAAATCCGCTACGTCATCGAAGTATTCGAAAACAGTGCTGAGGTTTCGCCGATAGTCCAAATCATGAATGACATAGGCGTATTCTGTAAACTCCGTATCAATCACGTGATTGGGCTGTAACTCTTTGGGAATGACTGAGCCGCCAGTTAGCAGTTTATCATCTACCATGTGACGTGGGCCAATGATCTCTAATGCACCACTGCCTCCTCCGTCCGGCGTGGCGTTGGGCGTTAACGCACTCTGGTAACCCACCCTGTGAGCTCGATATTCCCGATTGGGTATATACAGCCAGCTGATATCTGTGGGCGGGCAATCGAACAGTACGGTGGTCAAGCTGTTGTATTTCAGACCATCTATTGAGCGAACGACCCTTTCTGGGAGATTCATCGCCCTGGCAAGGACTTTTAGCGGAATGGTGGAGATGATGTGATCATGGCGCTCCGTTCCGTTGACCAGCCAACCATCGCCGTCCCGTTCGATTCGTTCTACCGGACAGGAGGTGCAAATATTTAGTGGATTTGCAAGAGCGTCAACCATAGTCTGTATACCGCCCTCAAGAGGATAGAAAAACGTGGAATGAGGCATCTTCCGCTCCGACGGATCTTTCAGCAACAAAGAGCTTAACAATTCCTTTTTCTTTGGGAGAGGCATTTTTCCCTGCATCCAGTGAGTTTCCATCTTCTCCAAGGGGTAATCCCAAATCTTTCTATTATAAGGAAGCATGTAGTAATTTGCGATGCTTTCGCCGAAATTCCACGTCAGCCAATCCCTGAAATTATCTGGTTCCGAACCCTGCTGCGCCATCAGATAGTCATAGGCGCAGTTCAGCGCGTCCTCTGGGGCTAGCTCACAAAGAGACAGCTCAAACGGATATGAGACGTATCGGCCACTAAAGAATATCTTGGCATTGCGCACCGTGTACTGCCACTTTTCTTTTGGAAGAATAGAAAATATCCAATCCACCACTTCCGGATGCTTCGAATTGAAAATGTGACCACCATGTGGATCGTAAATATATCCTTCAGTGATCCTTGTCTTGGCTAGGCCGCCAGGGCGGCTGTCCCGCTCGTATACCACGGTTTCATGCCCAAGCTCCATCAATTGACGAGCAGCAGTCAGGCCTGATACACCTCCGCCGAGAACTGCAATTTTCATCGTTATCCCTCCCTTTTATCGGTCCAAATAGGTGCCAGTTCTCTTAATGCGCTCACGCCAGTAATTCAAAAGATCCTGCATTGTTCGGTCAAACGAATATTCTGGTTCCCAACCTGTATGCTGCTTAAATTTACTTGTATCCGGCACCTGCAGATCGGCATCAATCGGGCGAAGGCGAGCAGGATCTGTAATAATCTCAATGTCTTTGCATGTGGATAATGAAATAAGCTTATTAAGCATATCACGCACAGTACATGTATACGTGCCCCCAATATTATAGTAAGCACCCCTCTGCGGATTGACAGTGACCAACTTGTAATAGGCGTTAACTGCATCCCGTACATCTGCCCATGTCCGGAGAGAATCAAGATTCCCCGTTTTGACGACTGGCGAAATCATCCCTGCTTCAATTAGAGCGATCTGTTTCGCAAATGTCGATTCTGCAAACACATCTCCGCGCCGCGGCCCCGTATGAGTAAACATCCGCGTCGTCATGACCGTCATTCCATAGGCTTCCGCATAAAAGCGCCCCACAAGATCCGTTCCCACTTTGGATATTGCATATGGAGAAGCCGGATGGAAAGAACATTCCTCATCAATGGGCAGCTTTTCGCGAGGAACACGCCCGAAAACTTCTGATGAGGCACAAACGTGTACAACTGGATTGAGCTTTAAGAGCCTAATGCCTTCAAGTAATCGGCATGTTCCTAAAATATTTGTATTCAGTGTATCAACCGGAGCCGAAAAACTGGTTAATGGGTAACTCTGAGCTGCAAGATGAAATATATAGTCAGGCCTAATTTCTTCCATGACCTGCATCAACGAACCCTGATCGTTTAAATCTCCATAATGGACAAAAACGCGTTCTTTTTGGTTGATTCTGTCCATTAAATGCATGATATTATCGAGAGGACTTCTCCATCTTTGCATCCCAAAAATATCCCAATCTGTATATTCAAGCAGAAAGTCAGCGAGATGCGATCCTACCATCCCCGTCATACCTGTAATCAGTGCCTTTTTTCTCATTATATATCACTCCTATTTCTTTGATGTTTGGTTTATAATATATCACTTTTGTACCGCTCGTTTCGAATTGAAATGGTACATGTAGCAGATCAGACAACGCTTTTTTTACTTTGGCCTGTTTTTCTGGTTCAACAAACAGCAAAATAAAACCGCCGCCGCCTGCTCCCAAAAGCTTGCCGCCTATTGCACCAGCTTTTATGGCTTTTGAATATATGCTATCAATAGAACTAGTGGTGATTTGACTGGACAATGTGCACTTAAGTTTCCACGTATAATCAAGCAGTCGACCAAAGTCCAATATACTGCTTCCACCAGTCAATATTTTCTCTCCTTCGTCTACCAACTGTGTCATTTCATGAAGCTGTTTCAAGTTAGCTTGCGTGTTTGCCTTCTGTTCTTTAGCGATTTCACCGGAAAATCTCTCAAAGCCCGTGAAAAAAAGCATTAGGTGATCATTGAATTCCTTTTTGCGTTGCGAAGAAATAATCACAGGCCGGACGTCATAGCCAAGGTTCGTAAAAGTTATGCGGTTAAGCCCGCCGAAAGAAGCAGCAAGCTGATCCTGCACACCTCCAACCTCGTTACATAGATTTCGCTCCAAATGAATCGCTTCTTCCGCAAGCGTCATTTTATCTACAAAATCCCCTTTTAGAGAATGAAGGCCGTTGAGCAATCCCACAGCAAATGAAGAACTTGTCCCCAATCCAGAACGAGCCGGTAAATCCGCATCATACATGATATGGACATTTTTTGCATTCATGTACTTCAATGCCTCCCTGATCAAAGGATGCTGTACTTCAACTGGATCGTTAAACCGCTCAATCTTTGAATAAGTTACCTGACTTTTATATTCAAAAAAAGGAGGTAAGTCACGTATGATTACATAGCAGTATTTGTCAATCGTGGTTGATAGAACACTCCCGCCGTATTTCTCAAAATAATCTTGATGGTCAGTCCCCCCTCCCAGAAAAGACATCCTGAAAGGTGTTTGCGATATTAACATGTTTCTTCCCCCTTATTATCCAATACATCAAGTACAAAGCCTATAAGATCCGAAAAAACGCTGATGTCTTCCGGAATATCATTGGTTTCCCTATTACACAAAAGAGCCGTTTTGCATCCTGCCGCTTTCCCAGTCAATACATCGCTCATATTGTCACCAACCATATATGATTCTGAGAGATTGATGTTATATAACTCGGCTGCCCTTTTTATCAAGCCGGGGTTTGGTTTCCTGCAGCTACACTCTATTTTTAATTCGGGTCGTTCTCCTGCAAACCCTTTGTCGGGATGATGAGGGCAGTAGTATATGTCGTCAAGATAAACTCCTTCCTGCCCCAAAAGCGTCTCCATCTTGTTATTGATTTCATCAAGTTCATCAAAGGTACAATCGCCTCGCGCTATCACAGGTTGATTGGAAATGACGATAGCCAGATATCCGCTTTTGTTTATCAACTCGATTGCCTTCGCCGCTCCAGGAATCAATTTCAACTGTTCCGGCTTTGTCACAAACCCACAATACTCGTTAATTGTACCGTCTCTGTCAAGAAATATAGCCTTTTGTTGATTTTTTAAGTTTTTCGCCTGCACTTTCCCTGATAATATATCTTCTGTGACTATTTGATAGCGCTTTGGCGTCCCCATATCTTTTACGTATTCTGGCGAGTCATAGGCAAACAACAAGCCCAACGTCATAAGCGGCTTAAGGACATCTCTGTCCATATCCTTCCTTCCCGAATCAGTATACAAATCCAACACCTTTGGAGACAAGACATGTATGCCTGCATTAACGCGGTTTTTATAAAAATTACGTTCATCTTCTTTATGAAGCCATCCGGTCACCTTGTTTAAATCTCCAGTAGTAATGAGAGTGCTGTCAAATGGATGATCGTTCGGATGCGTAAAAATAGTAGCCAGTCCACCTCGATGATAATGATAATTAACCATACGGCAAAAATCAATATCAAAAATAATATCACCATTGATAATAATAAAATCTTCCGTCAAAACATCTCTCATTTGAAATAAAGCCCCCGCTGTACCTAGTGGTTCTTTCTCACAAAAATATCTGATGTTAACTCCAAAAGCGCTTCCGTCATTAAAGTAATCCATGATAACTGATCCCAGATGTCCAACAACAATAACAATATCAATAAATCCCTGTCTCTTCAGACATTCTATCTGGTACTCAAGAATTGGTTTCCCCATGATCCTGATCATGGGTTTTGGAATATCGGCGGCGATGCTAGAGATTCGCGTTCCTTTACCACCAGCCATAATGACTGCCTTCATGTCAATGCTCCCCTGTGATATTACTTTCTATAGTTACTGCCGTTATTAACGTAGTCTTTGTATACTGCGGCTAGGCCTTCTTCCAGTGAAATCCGCGGTTTCCAGCCAAGGCTGAACAATACGGATGAATCCAACAGCTTTCGAGGGGTGCCGTCTGGCATACTGGTGTCAAATACAATCTTTCCCTTATAGTCCACGATGCTGCAAATTATCTCAGCTAGTTCTCGAATAGGTAAATCTGAACCGGACCCAACGTTCAGCCACCCACCCTTGTTATAGTTTTCCATCAAAAAGACAGTGGCATCCGCCATATCATCCACATGGATAAATTCCCGCATGGCGGAACCAGTACCCCAAAGTGTAACTGTAGGCGCGCCGGAAATCTTGGCCTCGTGGAATTTGCGGATTAAGGCAGGCACCACATGAGAATTTTGTAAATTAAAGTTGTCGCCTACTCCATACAGGTTGCATGGCATTACGGACAGGTAGTTGGTACCGTATTCCCGATTATAAAACTCACACATCTTCAGTCCGGCTATTTTTGCGAGAGCGTAGGCTTCGTTGGTTTTTTCCAGCTCAGCGGTTAGCAAATATTCCGGCTTGATTGGCTGAGGTACAATTCGTGGATAGATACATCCGCTACCCATAAACAAAAGTCGCTTTACATGATGTTTATAAGCAGCATGAATGACATTGGTCTCAATCATCAGGTTTTGATACATGAACTCTGCAGGTTGACGGTTGTTTACACTGATCCCCCCTACCTTAGCCGCCGCCAGAAACACATAGTCAGGCTTCTCTTCATCAAAGAAAGCCTCCACATCGGCTTGACGGGTCAGATTCAGCTCTGACGACCGACGACCAACGATGTTATTAAAACCCTTTTTATTTAGATCTCGCACGAGAGCAGAGCCAACAAGTCCTCTGTGACCCGCTATATAGATTTTAGCATCTTTTTGCATATAATTCACTCTTTCCTTTTTATTTAGTTTCAGCCTACAATGATGTCTTTTGTACCATCCGCCATCTCAACGCCTCGGTCATACATGCTTACCAAAATCGTATCTTCCAGAAATAAAAAATCGTGTGATACGTCCGGTCCAATGCCGAAGAATTCCCCCGATCCAAACACACGGCTCTCACTTATTCCATTCTTTCGCGCGGTGAACTCTAATTGACCTTCCAATATATAAAACGCCTCACGGTTTATCCGATGGTAATGACCGCCGCGCTGTACTCCTTTCCGAGTTGAGATTACGTTAATCTGTTTATAGCCATCGTGAATAAGCTGGGTCAGCGTGCCTCGTTCGTCCTCAAAGTGGAAATCCGCGCTGAGAATTTGAATCAACATACAGCATCCTCCTTGAAAAACGTGGCCTCCAGCATAGCACACAATGCATGGTACACCGGAAGATGATATTCCTGCACTGCGAAAGTCATACTCTCGGGCACGCGGATTGTCACATCGCAGTATGCTGACATCTGCCCACCAGTCTTGCCGGTGAGACCCAAAACATTCATCCCCTTCAATCGAGCGGCCATACAGGCCAACAGAATATTTCGAGAATTGCCGGATGTGGAAATGGCAATCAGTGTGTCCTCAGGGCGTCCATATCCATAGACTTCCTGAGCAAATACCACATCAGTGGCACTGTCGTTGCAGAAAGCCGTTACCAACGCTGATTCGGTCGGAAGAGCGATAG
Source organism: Alphaproteobacteria bacterium (assembly GCA_003245575.1). Classification (GTDB taxonomy): domain Bacteria; phylum Pseudomonadota; class Alphaproteobacteria; order Micavibrionales; family Micavibrionaceae; genus UBA1573. The sequence goes on from QKCR01000066.1 coordinate 6,909, forward strand.
CTGGCAGTGCTCCCTCAAGTAATCCTGCCAACTTGGTTCCCTCGTCTCCATACAACTCAGTCAGTTTCTCTTTTTCCTCCACACGAATTGAACGATGGAACCGGAAAGACTTCATCAGTTCCCCTACAATGTGCAGACTGTCGGCGGCACTGCCGCCGTTGCCCGCTATCAGCACGTAACCGCCGGAACGATAGCATGCACACAGCCGTTTATAAGCATCCCAAATATCTGTCTTACAGACTTTAAGCGACGGATAACGCTCAAACAGTTCCTGAAGGATCTCTTCTGCAATTTTCATGTTCTGCCTCGCCTCAATTCTTGCGCCATAGTTCCCACCAGAAATATTTCAAAACCTGCGCACCGGTATTGAACGCTTTGAAATGTGTCTCGCCGCCTAGCCTACTACATTCAGTGGTAGGAAATTCAATCCGTTTCGTGCGAAACTTATATGATCGGCAGACCATTTCCAGATCCATTGAGCGGTCAAAATCAGAGATGCGCAGACGTCGGAAGCTCTCCGTTGTCATACCACGAAAACCGTGAAGCGTATCCCAAACGGTGATGCCCTCCCGCTTAAAGAATAACTTAGCGAGCAGACCCAAACCCAGCACAAACCACTTGCGGGGACGGATCAGCTTGTCGTCTTCTTCGTTGTGAGCGCCCTTCATCATGCGGCTGCCGACAACAAATTCATATCCTTGCTCATAGTAAGCGCGAAATTTATAAGTATCTTCCACAGGTATTGTGCCTTTGGGGTGAAAAAACACAAAGGCGTCGCATTCACAATGCGCCACACCCTCCAGACAGGCCTGATTAATTCCTTTTTTCTGCTGAGGATAAACTGTTATCCCCTGTTCATTCAAAAATTCTACAGTGCCATCCGTGCTGCCGCCATCGATGCAATAAATTTGGTCAAATTTACTTCGATCGATCAGCGGTACATCGTGGCGAACACCGTCGATCTCGTTCCATGTCAAAAGACAAAGTGCAACTGTCATATTCTCTCTCCTAATATATTTAAAACATGTATTTACAGGTTCAGCACAATCACGCCCGCGACAATCAGCGCTACGGCAATGATTTTGTTGCGATTGATCTTTTCTCTAAGCACCCAGTAGGAGACTACCATTGTCCAGATGTAGGTCAAAGATGTCATGGGGTACAGAACAGAATAAGGCATATGCCGTAACAACACAATGTTCAGCAACGCACCTATCAAATAACACATCCCGCCCAAATACAACCGCAGTTCAGTAATTAGATGCAAAATGCCTCGTCCTTCAACTTTAGCCATTGCTTGCTTAAAAAACAGAGCGCCAAAAGTACCCGACACAGTCATAATAAAAATCATGGGAATCAGCAAGAAAATACTCATATCTGCCTCTCTGTCACGGTACTTCCCCGCCCTAAAAAGATCATGCCAAGAATAATGAGTATAATGCCCGCTGTCTTCGTCAATGTCACAGCCTCTCCCAAAACTGCTGCACCCAAAAATATGGATACAATAAAACCAAAGCTCAGCATAGGATGAAGTACGGATAACTCTCCGAACCGCAATGCAAGCATCATACACACCGCGCCCAGCCCGTATAGTACAAAGCCCGCTAGAAAAAATAATATCCTTGGTTCAACAGCCGCCAACTTCCACATGAGTTGACCTGTACAGGTCATCAGCGATGAGCAAAGCATAATACTAATGCCCTTGAACAGTTGTTTGCTCAAATCCCATATTCCTCCTTTGGTAACGATTGTTCTCTGTGTTTTCTCAAATCCAAAAGCACATCTATTCCCCAGAAAATTGCCACCCCGCAGAACATCAAGTGCAGCGCATAAGCGGGTGCAAGATAGAGATAGAATAATGAATAAAAAGTAGTTGCCGTCATAAAGCACATGCATAGCAAAAGCAGTACCAAACTCAAAGCCAGGCCGGTTAACAGCAACCACACCGGCAAACTCTCCGGTATCTGTTTCCTGCGCACATCTCGAATCATCAGCACCGTTGCGCCGACATAGGCCAGACACGCTAGCAAACTGAGCAGCGGACTAATTTTCTTATACGCGTCGGTCACAGCGTTGGCACGCCCTACAAAGTGTGTATAAAATTTAGTGGCAAGCGCCTGATCGGACTCTGTTTGCAACGCATCAATGGCATAGTGAAACACCTCGTCTACGCCACCCGTAACAGAGCCATCCATGGGTAGTTCCCGGAAGACTTGGCCATTTTCGTCCATAAAGCGCAACGTTACGCCGCTGGTGAGGTCATAACCTTCGATCGAAAAAGAAAAACGGCACATTTCGGCATTCTGATAGTCAAGCCCCTGAGATACCATACACTCATAAACGTCTTTGCCTGAAACAAAGGGGACATCGGCAATCTTTGTCCCCGTAGCGTCATACAAGCCTGCCGTCAGATGAGTATCATTGTCTTTTGCAAAGGCCCATCCGGAACCGGTCAGCTTATTGACAGATGCAACATAGTAATCCCCACCGGCCATAAGACGAAAGGTCTCGATGCGGCTTGGCGAACCAGTGGCGGGAACTGCTCCGGAGGAAATGCCCTCAAATCCGATTACTGTCCGCAATGCATCTGGCAAGAGGGAAAACGTCTTTTCAAGGTCTCCCTTTTGCACCGGTGCGGCCATGGCTGTGAGGGAAATACCCCGTTTTTCCAACGTACCGTCCTTGAATGCTGTCTGAAGTTCCTGATGAACCCGGCCATAGAATGCCTCCGTCTCCGGCAGCGACTGATAATAGCCGGCACCGCGTACACCATCCCTGATGGCAAAGAGTATGTGGTCGGCAAAAGGTTCACCGTCCTTCAAATCTTCTGCGCTATCCCACATAGCAATGGCATCCCTGATGGGTTGAGCGGCACTTTGCAGCGTTGGGCTAACAGCAAATGCCTTTTCCACGGTGGAAGCATAAATGTTATAGTATAAATCTTGATACTCCTCGGACTGGTAAAGCGCATCCTCCTCCGCGTCGGGGGTAATGAGATACAAATCCTGCATTACCTTAGCGTAGTTACCGCCGTCTCGGTCATTAACCACCGGTGCACCATAATATGCATAGTTCATAGCCGCTACAACGCCACTAGCCAGCAGTGCCAGCACTAGCGGAAGCAGGAACAGAACAATCTGCCCTCTCGAATGCTTCTTTTCCTGAAAAATCTGCTCTCTAGAACGCCTCTTTTCTAGCAAATATACAACAATCGTAACAACGGTTGCTACCAATACGAAAGGATATATCCACACACCGTCCTCTCTGGTGTGTAAAAAAGCACTAAGCGCTCCGCCGCCTAAAATTGCCCACTTTAAAAGGCTCTTCCAGTTATTGTTTCGACGCAAGAACAGCGCAATCAGACAGCCGAAAATCATAAGAAGCTGCCACTGACTAAAACCGTTGCGATAAACGCGTTGACCTGTTTGGAGCGCGTAAGGAATCGGATTGAATAACAGCAACACAAGACACGCCACCAACAGCCAGCGTCGTTTGATTTTTGGCCGAATGGCTGCGGCAAACACCAAACATGCAAAGCAGTAAAGAG
>QKCR01000136.1 GCA_003245575.1 Alphaproteobacteria bacterium
AAGCTTTTCCTGAAGGGCCTTGTTTCTGAAAATTACGCAACGTACTTTCAACTTTCTGCAGGCAACCGTTTAAATCAAACACATAGCGAAGATCCAGTTCATTTTGCCATACAGCTAAACGTGAGAGAACGTGACGCGAATGATTTTCTGCCCAAGCGCCTTTTTTGTGCCCTCCCTGCGTGGTTCCCCAAGCGATGTATTCCTCAACAAGGCTTGAGAAAGTACGCCGTTCATTTTTCTTCGCAATGGACGGAGCCTCACGATAACCCAGACGAATCTGTCGTTCGTCATCTTCTTTCTTGCAGGCAATGCGGTACGTCTCGGTTTTGTTTCTGAGGCCTGTGAATTGAGATTGCTTGCCATGGCGGTTAATGTACCAACCACGGTATTTCCCACTCTTACAGGGAGTTTTTCGTACACCAGCCATTTGTCAGCCCTCCATTTTAGAAAGGCGTTTACGGTCGCGTTCAAGTTCTTGAGCTGCACTTTCTAAACGCATGCGGATATGGTCGATGATGTTGCCCGCAAGCCATGCGGCTTTTCCGAATAGTCTGATTGCAGGAGGAATTTCGCCTCGGTCTACGGCACGTTTAATTGTAGTCGAACAGCGGCCAAAGATTTCGGCAAGACCATCTTCATAGATAATGGTGCCAGAGGGGAGTTCACCAAGTTTACTGATAATGTTTTCGTCGATAGAATTCTGTTGCATAACGATACTCCTCGAACATAAACGTTTCTCCTTGTTGTTTCTCTCTTGATTCTATTGGCCTTTTGGCATCGAGCGTTTTCGCTAATCACCGGCACCGTGCCGGTCAGCAAGGATTGAATTTTACAAATGGTTATTACTTATCTTTATTGGTTGAGCGGATCTGATCTTCAAATTCCTTTTCTGCGGAGATCACACTCAGTTTTTTCATTTCTTTCAAAATTAATTCACGGGCGACATTTACTCGCTTGTCTTCTTCGTCAAAATCTGCTTCACTATTATCCGTATCAACGCCGGAGAAGCCGAATAGCCAGTTGATTACGCGAAGCAAATGACGATTACCGGCAAAACGGGTTGCAGTGTACGCTTGCTGCAATCCACGGTCGAGGAGATCACACATGACAGCAGAGCGGGATTTGCCAATCGAATCGCTGAGTTCATCCAGCCGTTTTAGTAGGTCTTCATCAATCATCATATTGATGCGTTGTTTGTTTGGGCTCATATGGAACCTCCATTACGCATAGCTTATACACACCCAGTGTGTTCGTCAATGAATTCGGTGATAAAAAAGTCGATTTTTCTAAAATATTTTGCCGCGGTGTGCATTTAACCGCAATTTTTCTAAGTGGCTTGCATTGAAAAGATCGGATCTAACTTATTCGAACTCGTTTCAGGATAATCAGTCATAAAATTACATTGGAATGTGAATATCGACTCTGGTACAGTGAAGTCGCCGACCTGAAGCGACAGCTTGCCGCTATAGCTTGACGTGAATATCGACTCTGGTACAGTGGATGCGCGAATTGAACGGCTTAAAGAAGCGCTATAGCTTGACGTGAATATCGACTCTGGTACAGTCGAAAGCGATGCTGCTGCCGCACTGGCGATGCTATAGCTTGACGTGAATATCGACTCTGGTACAGTCTTCAACCGCGAGGCCGAAGCCGCTTATCGTGCTATAGCTTGACGTGAATATCGACTCTGGTACAGTTTCCGCTCGTTTGAGCGTCCGGAGAATTTAGCTATAGCTTGACGTGAATATCGACTCTGGTACAGTGGATTATGACCAATATATGCACGGAATGTAGCTATAGCTTGACGTGAATATCGACTCTGGTACAGTAACACGAATGGAAAGCTTGAGAAGTTGGCAGCTATAGCTTGACGTGAATATCGACTCTGGTACAGTCTGCCAGCCCTTCAGCTGCGCCGGAAAAGGGCTATAGCTTGACGTGAATATCGACTCTGGTACAGTACTGATGACCTTGTTGCTGCGTTAGCTTTGGCTATAGCTTGACGTGAATATCGACTCTGGTACAGTCCCGGATCTATGCGGATCACAATCAACCAGGCTATAGCTTGACGTGAATATCGACTCTGGTACAGTAGAATTGCTTGATTATGTTGACCTGATTTAGCTATAGCTTGACGTGAATATCGACTCTGGTACAGTCTTAACCGTTCGCCATCGGTTTTATGCACAGCTATAGCTTGACGTGAATATCGACTCTGGTACAGTTACTTGGCCGACTTGCTTACCTGATATCGCGCTATAGCTTGACGTGAATATCGACTCTGGTACAGTCTACACGCCAGCTTGATCCCTTGATTGGGGCTATAGCTTGACGTGAATATCGACTCTGGTACAGTAGGTGCGCCATAACCGTTTGCAGGTAAACTGGTTATCGCACAAATGGCATTCAAAAAAGCATGAGTTGCGGCGGAGGTTCCTCGGTCGGAACGTATTTTTTACCATAAAACACCTCCATTTTGCCAAATTGGCGGTCTGTCACAATCAGCAAACGAACCCTGCCGTCTGGTGGAATCATTTGGCGAATCCTTTTGCTGGTCGCTTCAGCTTTACCAAATGAGCCGTGAAAACGAGCATATACTGAAAATTGTAACTGACTGAACCCCTCTTTCAACAAGAAATCACGAAACTGCCGATAGCGTCGACGCGCTTCTTTATTATCCACCGGCAAGTCGAAAAGGACAAACAGCCACACGCTCCTGTACTCCGATAAAGATTCGATCCCACTCATCGTTGCGGTATCCGCAAACCCGCCTGCGTCCCCTCCAATGATGACACAAGTGAACCGACATATAACCGCATTGCATCCTCAAGGCTGCGGTCTTCCCCCTCAAACTGAATCCGTCCTGTAACCGCTCCGATCAAATGCGCCTTACTGTCCCGGTCGATGGTTTCATCTTCCTTAAACTTGGATTGCCAGACAAAAACAGAATGATCCACAATTGGGCGGAGTGGCTCCATTAAATCATCGGCCAAACAAAACGCATCCAATTGATTACTATGGTGCAAGCCGATCGATGGATGAAGACCAGCGCCACAAATCGCGCGCGCAGTCAGTGCCCGTAAAACCGCATATCCGTAATTCAAAAAAAGATTTAACCCGCCACCGTCAGGATTGCGCCGAAAATCAGTACCAAATAACTTGTGCCAATAACACTTGGCGGCCACCGCTTCACGATTAGTCGTGTCACCCGATTTTACCTCTGCAGCGAACTTTTTCAGCCCAGCATCGTCGTCATGAAGTTCAATCAAAAGTTGCGCCTGTGCATTGATTTTTGCCCGAACAATCTGTTGCCAAAGTTGTTTGCGTTTGGGTACTTTACATCCGGTTTGCATAGCAAGCCGCCCTGCTTGCTTGTAATGCGATTGAAGCGGTAATAACATTCCTGAAGGAAGATGTTTTTCATCGCAACATAAAAACGCACCGCCGTGCCGGACAATCCCAGACAGCACAGAAGGACTGATTTGAACCCTCGGATGTGACACGATCAGAACGCCGAGATCAACCAGCGGAATTTCTGTTTCTGTATAGTCCGGCCACTCAATCAATAACCGTTCTTTGCGAACATACAGGCGACCCGGTTGCTGAGAAATCTCAACGATCCGATCAGTCATTTGCCCACCGGATCTGCCCTAAGGGAGTCACTAAAATTTTCCGGCAGCCTATGTCCTTTAATGCATTGGGAGATGCCGTACGGAATCCTTTATTTTCACCCTTAAGCTTTCTTGCCTTGTCATCATTTTCGATTTCCTTTTTTAAACGGGCATCATTGATTCCGACAAAGGATAACTCAACCGAACCGGAACTTCGCTGCGTAATGCCCCGAATGATGTAAGGTTGCTCCGAACCATTTGCCTTTTTCAGCAAAATGCAATCGCCGCCGCAAAGCGAAAACAGAAAACGTGTATTTTTTCCATGATCACGTTCCACAATCGGAAGGTTATTTGAAATCCGCTGACGGGTTTCCAACAACGAAACAACTTTCCCCTCCCACTTCGTCACTTGTCCCTCTTTATCCAGTACCTCATATAACTCTATATGGTGGTTGTTTCCGGGAAGAATATTTCTTGTACTCTTGTCCTTGCCAATCTGAATAGGTTTCTGATTGAGCCGCAAGCGGACTTTGTGGATTGGCGTTTCTTTAATCCTGCGCCCAGGCGTATGTAATACCGGATGGTTTGCCGGATCTGCAAAGGCTTTTGCCGGTTCGGTTTGTCCGAGTTCGGTCAATTTATCTTGAACTACCTTTCTGATCCGAGCATCAGCGATTAAACCAACGTCCTTGACAGAAAGACTGTCAATACGTTTCCTCACATGCGTATGTAGTGAACCGTCAGGTGATTGTTTTTCATTACTGTAAAGGGTCTCTTCATGAAGCGCACCACTGGCTTTTCGGCGTAATCGATGAGAACAGGTAAGATCATCGACTTTCTCTTTTACATCATCATAAAAGCCATCCCAAGGCATCTCCAGTTTAGAAAACAACCGTTTCCATACTGCTTGAGGATCACCTTCTGCATATTCTGCCGAATGACTCATCTGCTGGATTAAACGGGGGGATAAAAGAGCCGTTACAACCGCATCAATGGCATGGTGCCGGTGGTCATCGCGTTGCTTTTGCTCTTTGTCGCCCAAAATCCGATTGAGTCCCCAAAGACCTCTCAGAAATGCTGTTACCCGGCCATTTCCGGCATAAATCCGGCGCTTGTTAAGTTGGTCAGATTGCCCACCATAAAGCAAACCAAGATATTCCATTGCCAATCGTGACGCATACCGCGTATCGACCAGTTGCTTTTGGCTGAAGTCTTCAAGATCATCTATGCTTTCCATTTTAAAACGCTGTAACTTGGGATTTCTTCCGCCTTCCTTTTCGAAATCATTCACCCGTTTCAAAATATCTTCCCATTTATCTGGGCTGCTGTGGTAGGCTTCATATGGTGTTCGGTTGCGTTTGATATTTCGATTTTCTTCATGATAACAAAGCGTTTTGTTTGCGAAAGAATCATCAAGGCAACGACTGAACGGGATGATATGTTCAACATCAAATGCAGAGTCGCGGAAGAGTGCTGTCATGCTGATTTTTTTGCCAGTATATGGACAAGTCCAACCACACTCTTCTGCTAACAAAGCGCGTTCAATATCAGAACGCTTCGGGCGGGCAATCCCAGCCTCTTCAATAATTCTCTTTGCTACGGCTTCTCGCTTTTTGCGACGTGAATCCATCGTTTTGCTCATTTCCTGACGTTTCTTCTGGCTATTTCTCAAATCACGGGCAAGTTCAATTCTGATGGCTTCGGGTTTGCCATGTTCTGCAATAACTGAATTAACAATCTTACGTAATTCATTCAACGTTCGTTCAACAACCGGATTTCTAAGGTTAGATAATGCGGAGGTAACAGATGGTAAAACAGAATAGCCCTGCTTCGCATCGAATGATTCGGGATAATGCTTTTTTCTAGCCTCAGCATAGGTCATGCCGCCAACCATGTCTGGTAACATTTTCTGTATTGCTTTGCGTGATAGTGAACAGTAACCTTCTTCTAAAACGAGATCAGAAAATTCTTCAGCCTGTTCCTTGCCCAATCCCCACGTTTTCATGCCACGCTTTCGGAGGGCAGCTTTGTCTTCAAAACTTTTTATATCTTCAATAATGGCTAACTGTTGTTTTTCAGACATCCCAAACCATTCTTCTCCAAAAACGGACATGATGGTTTCTTGAATCCTGTTGCCAATAAAGCGCTTTTCACCACCTAATTCATAATTAAACTTATCTGTTCTTTTCAGTTTGAGGACTTGCTTGGCCTTTGAAAATGACAAATCACCTTTTGCCAATTCATTTAATAAAATTTTACGATGTTCTGCTGTCAATTCAAGAATTTCACCTGTCTGCCCATATAATACAGACGAATTATTGACTTGAGAAAGCGTTCTAAATAATTGAGCTTCATAGCAAGAATATGGTGCACGTTTTTCCTTTGGTTCAAGACTGCATTGACCAATTAGGTGCTTTACGCTTCTTAATGGGCGCTGATAAAAAATATCGTTTGATAACCTTTTTTTAAGATCATCTGTTAGAACTTCGGGGTAATATTCCGATTGTTTTTCCCAGATTAGTTCAAATTCATTAATATACATTTGTCGGGATGTATGTCGCTGCCGAATGCGCTCAATTTCAGGGTCAATGCGACTAAAATATTCCCCAAGAGTTCTAGCATTTTCAGCTTTTAAGTTTTCATTCAAATTATGAATTTCACCCTTAATCCCGCTGTCTTCTTCCGCATTCGAGGCATTTTTACGATTACTCAAGAATCCGCGACGTTGAGCTAGATGATACAGAGCCCGACCAAGCTCAAACAATTCAAGTCTTTCATCCAATGCACGTGCCCGCAAGTAATAGGATAACGTATGTTCAATTGCAGGGATTTTTTTATTTATAAAATACTTCGATCGAAACTCAGCATCCAGTTCAGGAAGAACCTTTTCTGCATTTCCATCAGGAAGCAACTGTGATTGTTGTAATGTTGAAAAGATACGGGCTTTTCGTCTACGGCGACGGTCTAGTTGCTTTCTGAGTTGTCTTGCATTTCTCCGATCAACATTTTTCGTCTGTCCCTGTCCTTTTTCTATTTCGGTTTTATCAAGAACCGATTCAAAAACTCGGCTCCCAATCACCAATTTATTAGACACATCATCTGGCTCGTTTGAATTGTGGATAATTGCCCAGCCAATTGAATTTGTCCCGATATCGAGCCCTAAAATATACGATTGTTTTTTCATTAAAAATCCTTCACAAAGAAATTGACAATAGGTCATTCTTAATTATAATGATAGCTACTGTATCAGAGTCGATGTTCACTGTCAAGTTATAGTAAAGGAACATCGGTTCCGCAGGCAACGCCCCAAGGGGCGACTCCTGAACGCCTCCCTGAGGGGCGTTTTTTTTATGACCATTACATTCATTGTGTGCTGACTTTTGCGGAAAGCAAAAGCGCGTTCAGGAACAGGTTCCGCGCGGCTCTTTGCGCGGGTTCTGGCACGCCCGGAACGCGGCACAAAGCGAAGGACATACAATGTCCGCAGCGGTCCAAGGGCAAACGGCTGGTGTCGCTCTGTTCCATCGCTAACCTTTCGAGCCGCTTGACCAGCCGGATACACTTGAATTGACCGCATACCCACCCCTATCCACTATCCCAAGCGTCACTGTCACCAATACGATTTCTGCTTTAGCCACAGGGTTTCTTGTGCGCTTGCGTGATTACACCACGGCAGAGCACACCTGTCTTGTTCAGTGGCAGGAAAAGGTTGGTTTTTCAGGATGTGGAGGATGGCGTGTTAGCTGATGAAGACCGGGGCCGGGCCGGAGGCACCGGGCGTCATCAATAACACGCCCATCGTTTCCAGCACGGGGCTGCTATGGGTAACACCAGCCCCTTTATTCGCCAATGGAACCAAGTCTGACAGTGCCTCTATCGGAATCGAACACTCCTGATTCATTTCTTTTTCATGCCAGCTTTTCCAGAACGATTTTTCCTTTGCCGGATCTGACAAATATTGAATCGTTGAGGCATATTGAAATGCCGCGATCTTCTCTTTCCAAAGAGGATCATAGGGTGTTAGTTCTACAGCCGTCTTGATCAAAGCAGACTGTCCGCAACCAAGCGCCTGCGCAATGTGAGCTTTGGCTTCGCGCTTCAGACTTTTCGAGATCCGTGAGATCTTCTGGTTCGGTTCACCAAACGTGCGTTTAAACGCACTTACCGCCATTATCCAGTCAGGATGCCACAGGTTTTCTTGCTGCTTCACACGCTCAGAGTGCGTCCGTGCAAACCCTTTGGCCGTGAACACGAGCCATTCGGTGCAGAGATAATGAACGATGGCACTTTGATGCGCGACGAAGTCCTGCCACGTCTCGATCCCGTTCTGTTTGCCTTCCACCGTCATGCCTCTAAGAGCTTCACGACGGATCTGAAACTCAATGCGGGTCATGTTCTCCCACATCTTTCCGCCACAACGCCGCTGCTCCAGAGCCAGCCACATTTCTTCATTATGCTTTTCTTTCACTAACTTGTCATACCCGCGGCACATGATCTTATCGCGACCAATCGAGAAGCCAGTGCAGTTGTATCCTTTATAATGAAGCGAAGCCTTGTGGTCATCATCAAAATCAGACGGAAGAATCTTGTCACTCTCCCATCCATCATCATCAAAATTCACATGTAAATCAAAATTGCGTGTGCGGCTGATAAACCTTCGTTGATAAACAGCAAACTGCAAGCGGTCTACATGAATCGGCAAGTCAGCGCATGGATCAACTCGGCCGAGCCTGTTCTTGATAATCTCAAGCCCCATCTCTTGCAGACGCTCTTCGACCTCTTGCATAATCGTTTCCATCGAACCGGCCAGAATCAACGGCAACGAACCGACTTCAACGCGGACATTTGGGCACGACTTCTTGTCCTTGTCCCCTTCCTCACCAAAGCGCTTACCGACATAATCGCGCGGCTGAATGCCAATCGTAATTCCGCCATCCTTCAAGACATACTTATAGTAACAATACCGCGAGATCCCCTTATTGGGATTGAAGCCATAAGGCATGACCACATACAACCGCTGACCGCAAGCAAAGACAGGCTGAGACTCGTCATCACTTTCAGCAGGCTGCTCCGCAATATGGCGGGCAAAAGAAATCTCATCCAAGTGCTTCATAAAACGTGGCGAGAACTTGCAGTAAAATGAGCAGTGGATTGTATCCACCCCACCACACGTAACAGTGCATCCATTTTCGACAGTAACATCAGTTTGAGTATTCATCATAAAATCCTTTCATCAGAAAAGTGCGTTTCAACATCACCATCAGAAATATACGGTTTGAGTAACAGAAGAATCGCCTGCCGGATATGCTCCGGAAGGTCGGGCCAGTGGGACAATAGTAATTTTTGCTCTTCGATTAGCTTGGAAAAGTGCATGCTATGCGCATTCTGGAGACGCTCAGAGGTGTTTTTAGAGTGTTTGGAAGTTGTCGGTTCTGGTGCATCATCAGGGCATGCAAAACCCTCGCAACCCGTTGAGATTGCGAGGGTTTGTTGTGGTTCTGTATCGGAATTGTCGTTGTTCTGTCCGATGGCAGTTTGGTGGAGGCGGGGGGAATCGAATGGAATCCCAGCCATTCAACAATCCTCAACAAACGGACAACAAACCCACTACAAAAGGCGACATAAACGCTATATTCGCAAACAGTTACAAGTTGGCAAAAAGCGCCGAAAAACACAGATCGTCAACAAATCCACAACAAACAAAAACACCTGATTTACAAAAAAAGTGTGCATATAGCGTGCACGAAATGGGAGTAGATTTATCCCGTCTAACTTCTGCATGGCCCGACCTTCCGGAGCATATCCGGCAGGCGATTCTTCTGTTACTCAAGCCGTATATTTCTGAGAACGACGTTTAAACGCACTTTTCTGATGAAAGGATATTGTTATGAATGCACAAGCTGATTCGAATGTTGAAAATGGTTGCACTGTCACTTCTGGCGGGGTGGATACAATCCACTGTTCGTTTTACTGCAAGTTCTCTCCCCGTTTTATGAACCACTTGGAGGAAATCGAGTTCGCCAGAAAAATTGCCGAGCAGCCTGCTGAAAGCGAGGATGATCCGCAACCGGTCTTTGCTTGCGGCCAGCGGTTGTATGTGGTCATGCCGTACGGTTTCAATCCGAACAAAGGTTCGTCACGGTATTGCTACTATAAATATATCCTGAAGGATGGTGGCATCACCATTGGCATTCAGCCGCGTGACTATGTCGGCAAGCGTTTTGCTGAAGAAGGTGATCGGGATAAAAAGTCGTGCCCGAATGTTCGTGTCGAGATTGGAGCGTTGCCATTGATTCTGGCTGGGTCGTTGGAAACGATTATGCAAGAGGTCGAAGAGCGTCTGCAGGAGATGGGGCTTGAGATTGTCAAGAACCGGCTTGGTCGAGTGGACACTTGTGTCGACTTACCATTCCACGTGGATGCTTTGCAGTATGCTGTGTTTAAACGGCGTTTTATTAGCCGAACCCGCACGCATGATTTTCATTTGATCTTTGATGATGAAAGCTGGGAGAGTGACCAGATTCTGGCGGGTGATCTTGGCGAACTTAATCAGGCGTCGCTTCATTATAAAGGATACACCTGCACCGGATTTTCGATTGGTCGCGACAAGATCATGTGTCGCGGTTATGACAAACTGGAGAAAGAAAAACACAATGAAGAAATGTTGCTGGCATTGCAGCAGCGGCGATGTGGTGGACGGATGTGGGAGAATATGACCCGCATCGAATTTCAGATGAGGCGTGAGGCGTTACGCGGCATGACGGTAGAGGGCAAGAAAGACGGCATTGAATCGTGGCAGGATTTTGTCGAACATCAAAGTTCCATCGTTCACTATCTCTGCAC
>QKCR01000038.1 GCA_003245575.1 Alphaproteobacteria bacterium
CAGCGAATCTTCTTAGACCGCCAACGATTTGACGCAGAAATATTTCTTCTGCGTGAGCTCAAACTGGATTTAAGTGAATATCTAGTATGAACCCAGCTTAGAGGCGTGTTTGATTCTGTTAGGAAGGATTTCATCTTTGTAGGCATTTTGCCACACTGAAGTGATCGATCAGGCGCGAATACGCCCCCACCTTCTTACGATTGTTTGCGCACTCCCCTAATCTTGCCGCCTTCCGTAGCTCTATTCGATTTTCAATTATTCGTCACCGAACACCGAACAGACACCGTTAAGCAAGAAAATGTTGTTGACAACATAGCTCATTGCGTCTATGCTGTGGAAAAGGTATGAATTAGCGACAGGATGAAAAATGAGCGGTTATTTTGGTTCCAAGGCTGCATCGGGTTTGTTTCAAAACATCATTGCCATGATGCCCCCACACGACACCTACATAGAAACCCACTTAGGCGGTGGGACCGTCATGAAGAAAAAGCCGCCTGCGGTTAACAACATCGGCATTGATATCGACCCGGAAGCGCTGTTCAATTTCGATTGTGCTTATCCGGTGCATTTAGTCAACTGCTGCGCGCATCATTTCCTAACCCGCTACGATTACACCGGCACCGAGTTGATATACTGTGATCCGCCTTACCTGGCGGAAACCCGAACTTCACGCCGAAAGTACCGCTTTGAATACACAAAACAGGACCATGTTACGTTGTTGGAACTGCTTAAATCGCTACCCTGCCATATTATTCTATCCGGCTATCCATCGTTATTGTATGACGATCTTCTGGGCGACTGGCGAAGCATCGAGTTACAGGCCATGACCAGAGGTGGGCCTCGCACGGAAAAACTTTGGTTCAACTATGATATCGACCGCACGTATTGGGCCAGCTATGCTGGCAAGAATTTTACCGACCGGCAACGCATCAAACGCAAAGCGCAACGGTGGGGACAAAAATACCGGGCGTTACCCAATGCCGAACGGCTCGCCGTTTTGGCGGCCATCATGGAAGAGGAAGGATCGGAAGCGGCAAAACGGCGTATCCTGGAGAAACACCTCTCATGAAGAGTAAGGGTCCTCTCGATTGGGGCAGAAAAGAGCTGGAAGCGCTGTCGAGGGCCAAGCTTATCAAGATTATTGTCGACCAGCGAGAGATATTTTATGCTCGAATCTACGAGAAAGAAAAGAGGATAAACGAATTAACCGAACAGCTTGTTTGTCTAAACCAACAACGGCAGGAGCAAAAGAGAAAAGAGATAAACAGACACGTAAACGAGCCAAGTTCCAAGAAACCGGAATGGGACAAAGACGGCAATCCAAAGAAGAAAAAGAGAAAGAAGAAACGAGAGAAACGGCCTGGCTGTGGAAATGTGAAGAAAACGGACATGGAGCCAGAGGAGATCCATCATATACCCCTTGATTGCTGCCCCGACTGCGGGACTGACTTGAGCGGCAGAAAAGGTAGGGAAAATTCAGGGCGTATAGTAGAGGATATTGCGCCCCCTCAAGATAAGACGATACTGTGCAAAGAGATCGAGGAATCCAAGTGGTGTCCTCGCTGTAAAAAGACAGTCTCATCGAAAACGGAAAAGGCGCTGCCAGGTTCGGATATTGGACTCAATGCCACCATAGAAATGGCCTATCTGTGGGTTATGAGTGCGTTATCGCTGCCTAAAATCCAGGCCCTTGTTCAATCTTTCAAAGCCATTGCAATATCGACGGCGGGAATTTCCAGAATCATGATTCGGTTGAGCGGCATATTACAGCCGGTGTACGACGAAATTTTAGCCAATGTCCAACAAGGGGCGAGGATTTGGGCCGATGAGACGGGTTGGCGGGTAAAGGGAAAACTTTGGTGGTTGTGGATTTTTGCTAATGAGCGAAGTGCCTACTATTGGGCCGACAAGTCGCGGGGAAGTCCAGTTGTTGATCGATTTCTTGGCGAAGTGTTTTACGGCATCCTGATTGTGGACGGGTGGCATGCGTACACCAAGATTGTCTGTACCAAACAAACCTGCATGGCGCATATATTCCGAAAGATTCGCGCTTTTATTGACGCGTATCCTCAATATCGTTCTATTATGACGTTTTATCTGAAACTGAGGAGAATCATCAGGGATGGTAAAAAACTGCAAAAGCAACGTAGCGAGTTTGATGAAATGGCCTTTCAAAGGCGCTTAAAGGCACTACAGTGCAAACTGGATGAACTGTTGAGGTGGAAAAACCCGAATCACATTCTGTGGGACGTGATCAAAAAAGTGCACCGTCAGAAAGAGCGCATCTTGACCTTTGTCGAGCATGATGGAGCGACCTACCACAATAACTACAGCGAATATATCATCAAAAAAGGCGTCGTGAAACGGAAGATGTCGGGGGGAAGCATGTCCAAAGATGGCGCTATAGCCTATGCGTGTATTCAATCTATTGCCATGACTTGCCAATTAAGAAACATGTCCTTTCATGGTTTTTTAAAAGCGAGCCTGATTCAATACATACGCACAGGCAGGCCCATGTTATTGGCGGAATATGAAGATGGTGGTACGGAAGTAATAGAGAAAATGGCTGCGTGATGGTCTGCACAAAACCAAAAACATAATATCTCAAGTCAGATAAATGCCCTGTTTGGATAAAATGAAACTTAAATCCAGTTTGAGCTCACTACATTTTTATATTCTGTCTCATCACGCTAATTTTAGCGGAATGGGCTGCTGGTAAGGATATTGTGAGAAAAGCAAAAACCTGGGGGAGGAGA
>QKCR01000079.1 GCA_003245575.1 Alphaproteobacteria bacterium
TAAGACGCCCTTTCGCGCGTCGATCATCACGATGGCTAATTGAGCGGTTGATGCCCCGGTTGCCATATTGCGTGTATACTGTTCGTGGCCCGGTGTATCTGCCACAATAAATTTGCGTTTTTCCGTTGCAAAAAAACGGTAGGCAACATCTATCGTGATGCCTTGTTCCCGTTCTGCAGATAGCCCATCAACTAATAAAGCAAAATCAAGGTCTTCCCCTGTTGTGCCGAACTTCTTGCTATCCGTTTCCAAAGACATTAATTGATCTTCAAAGATCATCTTGGATTCATAGAGCATGCGCCCGATTAATGTGGATTTTCCGTCATCAACTGATCCACATGTGATGAAGCGCAGAACGGATTTACGTTCGTGTTGTTCCAAATACGCCATAACGGACTGCGAGTCGTTTTCCAAGGAGAGGTTGTAAGACACTAGAAATACCCCTCTTTTTTCTTGCGCTCCATAGATCCTGCCCCATCCTTATCAATAGCGCGTCCTTGCCGCTCGGAAGTTTTGGCAAGAAGCATTTCCTGAACGATTTCCGGGAGTGTGGCCGCGGAAGACTCAATTGCTCCTGTTAGGGGGTAACATCCGAGAGTCCTGAAACGGACTGTTTTCATTACCGGCTGCTCGTTCTCTCCAAGAGGAAAGCGCTCATCATCAACCATGAGCAGCATGCCATCCCGCTCAACGACCGGGCGCTCTTTGGCAAAATATAGCGGAACTATCGGTATGTTTTCTCTTGCGATATATTGCCATATATCCAACTCTGTCCAATTGGACAATGGAAAGACGCGGATACTTTCGCCTTTGTTCTTCATCCCATTATAAAGGGCCCAAGGCTCAGGACGTTGGTTTTTGGGATCCCATCTGTGATTGGAGTCACGAAATGAGAAAATACGCTCTTTTGCTCGGGATTTTTCTTCATCGCGCCGCGCGCCGCCAAAAGCTGCATCAAATCCATATTTATTCAAAGCTTGTTTCAAGCTTTCTGTTTTCATGACATCAGTATGAACAGCCGACCCGTGTGTAAAAGGACCAATTCCCTGCTTAAGGCCGTCTTCGTTAATATGGACGATTAAATCCAACCCTAAGTCTTTGATCCGCGTATCACGAAAGGAAATCATTTCCTTAAATTTCCAGGTTGTATCAATGTGCATCAGAGGAAATGGAGGTTTTGCAGGATAGAAGGCCTTCATCACCAGATGCAACATGACTGAACTATCTTTGCCTATGGAGTATAACATAACAGGGTTCTCGCATTGTGAGACAGTCTCCCTAATTATGTATATGCTTTCGCTTTCTAAGGCATCAAGATTGGTGAAGGAATAGGTCATGAATTTTTGTAGCAAGAACATTTTCTAAACACAAGATTGTTCGAGCATATAACAGAAGATAGAAACAGAATAAAATGCCCATCCGAATTTACGTCTGATACAGGGGTATTACTCGGCGTGTGTTACAAATGTGTCTTGTTTAATTGCCTGTTAAACCTAAATTCCCCACTGTGCAAGCTGCGTCACGATAAAAATTATGATAGCGGGATTAAAACAGGTTGCTGTGGATATGTGCGGGAATTAAGGAGTGGAGTGATTTCGTCCGCTTTCGCGGCTATAGCCATTGAATGTTCACGACGTTTTTGACTTGGAAATAGGCCCTCTTCTTCTCCAATACGTACGTGTATCTTGATTGTTATAGATGATACAGAATGTAACAGCCAGAGCTTTGAAAGGCTCGCGCCAAAACTTATGAAAAATTCAGTCGTTGAAAAACGAAGCAATATAAAACAGGAGAGTATGCAAGTGCGTATGTCATTATAAGGATGACGGAGCTATGTGTCACTTACCTTGAGGCAGATAACGGAACTCTTATGTCTGTATAACTGCATATCTTTCCTACTAAATTTCCTAATATGAGACCTCCTCGTGGGTGAAATTATATCCCCTTTTCTTATTATTTCCTTCTGGTATGTAGGTGGAGCGGCGCCTTGAATTGGCAAAAACCGTATCTCCTGTGATAAACTGAAAGGAAGAGCTTAACAGCGCACTTACGCAAACTGCGTTTGCAGCGCTTTTTTTGAAGCTCATAAAGAGCGCTGATCGAGCCTAAAGAATCACGAATCAGCACCATAAATCTGGTACCGGATCACAAAAACAGGGTGTGTGATCGTTGGCGATTTATCATTGTTCCTTGCGTGTGTTCTCCCGTGCAGAAAACCATTCTGCCGTGGCGGCTGCTGCCTATCGGTCTGGCCAGAAGCTTACGGACGAGCGCACAGGTACCATTCACCGATATGAGAAACGCTTGGGCGTGATGAATGCCTTTATTCTGATGCCCGCCAGTTCGCCTGAACGGTTCCAAAATCGCTTTACGCTTTGGAACGCAGCCGAGGCGTCTGAAACGCGCAAGAACTCCCGTGTGGCCCGAGAGGTCATTATAGCTCTCCCTTATGAACTGACCACCGAACAACGAGAGAGCCTCACACGGGACATGGCGGCTTATCTGGTCGAGAAATACCGCGTAGTGGTTGATGTGGCCATCCATGCCCCGGTGGACAAGGACGGCCACGACCCTAGAAACCACCATGCACATCTTCTCTTTACCACGCGGGAGCTGACCCCGGAGGGGTTTGGAGCCAAAACCCGTATTTTGGATGACAAAATAGCGGGTCCCCAGCAGATCGAGATCATTCGGGAAGTCTGGGAGACTTTGGCGAATGACGCTCTC
>QKCR01000067.1 GCA_003245575.1 Alphaproteobacteria bacterium
ACGGTATGACCAGCATATCGATAATCGTTCATAGCCTCTCCTTCCGAGGGCTATGTAACCATAATTCTTATAAAATGAGTAGCACCTGAAAGGCTTGGACTTAAAGTCCATAGTTTTGCACTAGCGCGCTGTAACAATAAAATTAGTATGTTATCTAAAAACATACGTGACTTGTCTGTATAGTTATTTATGAGACACTACACTAGTGACGTCTTCTACTGAACTACACTGCCCCCCACCTTAACGTTAACCCCGGCATCCTTAATGATAAAAGGTGCGCCAACAACACGAAGTGTCCCGGAAACTGTTATCGGTATCTCTTTGTGCTCCTTGGCATACTCAGTTTTTTTGAAACGCTGACTGTCATATCAGTAATTTCCAAACTTCGGCCAGTACTTGCCATTGTTCCTCTCCTGTTCTACGTAAATCGCCAATTTAGAACTTTTGTTGGAGAAGATATTTATTTGTCCATGTATTGGACTCGCCTTTTTAAGTCTCACCGGCGAGGCCGGTGGTTTACCAAACTACACAATTAAGTTGTTGATTTATCGTTGACAAGTTTTTTCGCATTTTCAATAGCCTTTTCGTATTGTTTCTTAAGCTCCTCTTTTTTCTTTTCCAAATTCTGGATATTTTCTCCTATAGATTTAATACTTTTGTCAATTTCAGCAAGACGGTCTCTTAGCTTCTGTATTGTCGTATCGTCTTTTTTTTCTTCTGTTGCCTTTTTCAGCTCTTCCGCCTCTTCCGCTTTTAATGTCTTTTCACTTGTGAGTTTATCTCGGTCGTTGTTCAGCTTTTGAAGCTGTCTTTCGACCTCTTCAATTTCAGCATGAAGCGTTACCAGTTCGCCAAAAGCACTGGTCCCGGTAACTTTCCCTCCCAGGTACACGCCATTGCTAATACCCATCAGCCACATGAGACTGTCAGGTACTTCAGGAAATTGGAGGTTAGTGAGTGCGGAAGAAATGACATATAAAGCAACCAGGCCCGTGAATAAAAGCATCTGAAATTTGAATATGTCGAATTCCCCGCCCGTACTTATGAGATCCTTCCATGCCGGTTCCGGCTTGGTAGGAGGCTGCTCCATTTCGGAGGTGAGCAACGTAAGTCCGTGATCTTGACGGACAACAGCCGTGAATTTGGCCCCCAGGGAAGATCCTCCAGTGATACCCATCAGAATCAATATTCCTTCGGTAATTTGCATTAACTGCCCGTTAATTACAAAGACGTAGACCATGGAGGAAAAGATCAGTAGCGTCCACAGCCAAATCTGGAACTTGGATAAGCTGGCCTTTCCTGTTACCCCCCGGGCCAACCAGATTGGATCCCATTTCCATTTCCATTGTTTCCGGAACATCAGGCCAGGGAAAATATATCCGACAACAAAGGCCAATACAGCCAGGACAAATGCCCAACCTACCTGGCTGATAGCATAATTTCCTGTTGCTTCTAAAGCTATTTTCCCCTGGTTGTCGTACTCGACTACTTTGATCTGTACAGGGGATGCTTTGAAGCTCAAAAACGAATTCCAGTCCCACAGAGGAACCTCGGGCCGTCTGTCGGAAAAGTCGGGTATCTCGACTCGCAGACGGGAACTGTTTTGGCCCTGTTCTTCAAGAATTTCAACTTTCGGACTTCGAAGATATGGTTTTCCCATATCTTCTCCGCCTTGTCCGCGAAAGCACACCTCAAGTTTTTCTTTTTTTCCGAGGTCCACCGGACTACCAAGGTGTCGTACCGACATGGTAATATGATGACCCATTGCGGCCCGCGCCGCACCCTCCACCTCGAGCCATGTCTCATCGGATTTTTCAGAGACTTGTCGAAGCCAGGCACCTTTTTTAGTCTTAATGCTCAGCTTTTGACCGTAATTCAAGGGAATAGTGAGGCTGGTGCCCTTTGGCAATGTTGCAGCCAAATATGTATCTTCTGTCCCCTGTGCGCCAGTCTCTTCAAGCAGTCTTTTTTTCTCATTTTCGTCGATTTGAAGTTGCAATCCGGCAAATAAATTTAACAAGATAGGTTGGTCCACAGGAATATTTACATCTATCTTGTTGCCTTTAGAATATTCCAGAACATAACTTTTTCCGGCCAAGCCCTCCTGTTGGACTAATTCACCCTGTTGGCCTTTAAGGAGGGGCAATTCACCTTTTTGAGAAAATTCGATCTCGCCATCTAATGCCTTCTTAATCGTGTTCTCCGTCTTCCAGACATAATCTTCCTTGATTTTTTCTGTCGAAATATCGACATAACGTAGTGGAAGATTGTTGATAATAATGTCCTCTCGTAGATTGACAAAGAAGTTCTTTATCGTTCCCGGATCAGAAAGCTCGACCTTAAAATCAGTGCCTTCAGGAAGATATTCAGACAAGGAGCATATCTCTTCTGCATGCCCGGAGGAAAAAGTTATAAACAAATAAAAAGCTACGAGCAAAATTGGAATCAATCGCATGCCGGCACCTCCTATCAAATTGGGGTAGGTAGAAACATGAAAATAAACATTTCATTAAGTGTATTGTTGGCAAATATTTGCCTGTGTTGTTTAACCTGGATCCGTGAGTTTAGCTCTATAGTTTTTCGGAAGAAAATGTCTAACTGTCTGGTTTTACAATTAAATTTTAGCTATACATGGCCCCCCGATTTTTCACCCATGGGGTGAGAAATTACAAACTATGGGCCTTCTGAATTAT
>QKCR01000097.1 GCA_003245575.1 Alphaproteobacteria bacterium
AATACTTTATCAGGTCCGGCTGAGATCAACGCCACAACAGGATAGACTGTCCCGACAGAACTCCCTTCCAAACGTTCCGGCGGGTTATCCCCGGCTCCCGTCTCGTCATCACAGGCTCCGGATGTTCCGTGATCCCATACGCAATAGCCGTATTCTGTTCCCCATGGGTCCTTCTTACTAATCCCGATGCTCATCGGAACCAATCCACCGCCGATCGGCTTCGGGCTCGTTCCCGCATCACGCCATTCCAAAGGCTCTACATAGCCGTCCGAGTCACAATCCCCGCTCGTGGCTGTGTTGGTCGCGGCCATCACCGCAACTTGGGCACCGATCGCCATTTGCGTCTCGGCTGTATTTATTCTTGTGATTTTGACTGATGTCGATAGCGGACCTTTCATAAAGGTCATCACTCCAGCACCGAGTATCCCTACCAGCGCTACCGCCCCAAATAGTGCAAAAAAGATGTTTCCTGATTGGTGCCTATTTTTATCCAACAAGTTATTCACCAATTCCTGCCAAAGTTTCCCATTAAATATTCTATAATATTTATATTAAACTTAGCTTAAATTGGTGCTCAGCAAATTACTATGCTGTTCCCTCAATAAAAAAAGATATACGCAGCTTTATATTTTTCAGAAAATCTATTGCTCGATACAGAATAACGCTCCTGCCGATGTACATAACCAATAGCCCTGAGTAATAACAGCACTTAATGAGGAAGAGTTTCCTTGCATGTATGTTGCGGAGCACTGATGTGCAGTCCAGTTGAAAAGGTTTGATAGATCAGAAGCTGTGGAATAGGTAGAGCCATCAGACTTTGTTCCACTCAAAATACGTGCCGAAGCTCTCTGAGTACCGGTCTCATCCATATCAATTGCGTGAAGCAAGGTTGACCATAATCCCCCATTCGCCATTGTCGTTACGACAGTGCTATCATCAACTAAGCGCAACTCATCCCAGTTATACCCAACCCTGTTTACAGCCCAATCTGTTTCTGCCGTTCCTGAAAGAACAGCTTTCCAATCTCCTGCATGTCCAGCTGCATTTGCCTTGGATTTACAAACAGTATCTGCGCCGGATGCACCACCGAACGAGCTTCCGCTTACATCTGCTGCAGTTACAAATATATGCTTTACAACACCTGTTGTTGCAGGTCCCGTCCAAACACGCCAGTATGCCGTCATTGATCCGGCAGTCGCCGTCATTTTATAGCTGGAGCTCGCAACGGCAGGTGACGTCATGTGGAATGTAATTTTATCACTATTTTGCACTGTATAAGACGTCACGCCTGTTGCAATTGTAGACCCACCTCTTTCCACATCGAAGTTTGGAGATCCTCCCGTTGCCGACACGGATAATGTCTGGGTCGCGCCGTTACTCATGCCCCCTACAGCAATTTGATCTGATGTCACAACACTTGAAAGTGGCTCTAGTGTCTTATATGGGATACTCATGTTTGCTGGCGTTGTGTCTGACATATCATCGACATCCTCGATGCAATAAATCCCGTTACTTGTGTTGGAAGATTCTGTGCCTTTATAAATCCATGTTGAAGATGAGCTTGATGACGAGCCTTCCGCTGCATAGACATAGCCTGTTGTCCAGCTTGATGCTGTAGATCCTGAAATTTTAAATCCGGATGATGTAGACCCCGTAAATACATCAGTAATTCTTGTATTTCCACTTTCATCCACATCAATAGCCGATGCTAGACTCCCATCGAAGAGATCTCCTATGCCATTACTGACAACTGTCGTTCCGTCCGTCTTATAAAGTGTTTTCCAGTTCCATGGGATACGGTCATAAGCATCTACGGTTTCATCCGACATAATTGCTTTCCATTTAGCAGATAAACCTAGGGGTGAATTTGCAGCATCTGAATTACAGTATGAATCATATGTCGTTAGCCCCCCGTCAGAGCCCCTATGAGAAGAAGATGTTACAAATATTTTTCCTGTTACAGTGGAATCTCCATAACCAACCCACCAAGTATATGTATCGCTGCCTATACTAATTGTTGCTGAATTTTTTGTCCCCAACACCGAAGGGGCATCCATTGTAAATGCCAATGTATCATTCAGCTTTACTCCTGATATAGATGTACTCCCTTGAGGGGTTCCATTCCAGATAATGTCCATACCTGTACCGCCTGATATTGAAACGGTTATGGTCTGCAAAATTCCGGTTATAGTCACGGTATTTGACGTATAACTTCCACCAGATGAGAATACAACTCCATGCCTGACTGAAACGTTATCCGGGTCTATATCAGTCACCGGGGATGGGAGTGGTAATGACTCCCTACGTACACATCTGATCTTTTGTGCATTCCCTCTAGAGTCTGCGCGGTAGGACATGGATGACCCACCGACAAATTCCAGAGATTGGTTTGTCGAGCCGTACATATCAGATAATTTCCATGCTAGGTAAGGCAAGCTAAATTTACCAGCCGATGCAGCTAATCTAATATACTCCCATTCCTTGTAAGACGGCAGAAACCAGTCGGCATATCCATTATAGACCATACTGTCGCAGTAGTTTGCTGCCGGCCAAGATGTTCCGGTTACACCAGCATATGCCATGATATTTTGATGTTGTTGCGCTCCGGAAGATTGCGTTGGATATGTTGTCACGCCGACCGGAGACTCTCCGAATGGGCCATATGTTGCCGTTGCAGCGGAATCTGCCGTCATGTTCGTACCGCAGACAGGATTTAATGTTGAGCCACTACATCCTCCCGGCATCACAATCAAATCATATGTTCCATCAGGATCACTAATCCCACACCCTGCATAGTACCCACCGCCACCTTGACGACCCGCTACGCAGCCAAAATTTGTAGCTGTACCCTGAAGAATGGAGAATGGGCTATTATCCGTACTGATTTGAAGGTTACCCGTAAAGTTAACATTTCCGTCTGCTTTAGGAATGACATCAATCGTACAGCTTTCGTTTGGATCAAGCTTGCCATCCGCATTACCCCCGGAAACCGTACAGGTTTCAGCTTTAACGTAAAAATTGGTGCTATTGGTCAAACTAATTACAATTGTTGAAGATTGCAGTGTTCCCGAGTTGCTAAGAGTAAAGGTTACCGGATTGCCGCACATATAGATTGTGTCATCACAAATACCACTAATGCCCGGGTCAACGTTATTATCTGCATCAATATCCATGCCGTTCTGCTGCTGCGGGCTTAGAACAAGGTTAATTCCAGGGATATTGATCGTGAATGGTAACCAATCAGTTCCATTACAAAATTCAGGAAGTTCACTTGTTGTATTATAGCGAACTTGACCTGCCGTCGTTCCATCACATGCAATCGTGTTATCGTTGCTAAATCCGTCGGCTGCGCCGCCCCCTCCGGAAATAGCATCCCACGTAGCACCGTTGCAAATATCAATTCCTCCCGATGCGTTACGCGCCATAACACCTGCTGTGGTCGCATCACATGTGATTAAAGAACTGTCCGGCAACAAGACACCACCCGCAAAGCTCGCTGTACCGGTTGCTTCAATTTTCTTATCAATAACAGCCGTGTCCGGATCACCTGACTTGATACTCCACAAACCACCTGACGCGCCTGTAGCTTCTTCATAGGTGTACGAAAAAATTATATCATCGTCCGTCTCGACTGCCTTAGATACCAGCGGAGAATCTCCTGCATCCTCCAAATCACCATCTGCATTCGCATCTGCTGTAGAGAAGTCACGACAAGTTGTGGTGAACACTTTGTCTATTCCTGCCGATATGATTGCCACTACAGGATAGAAACTGGAATTGGTCCCACCCAGCATATTAGCTCCGCATCCGGATCCAGAAGTAATTGGGCCATGGTTCCAAACACAATATCCGTATTCCGTTCCCCAAGGGTCTTTTTTGGAAATGCCTAACGTCAGAGGGATCAATCCCCCTCCGGTCGGCTTGGGACTTGTTCCTGCGTCACGCCACTCACTGGGTTCCACATATGTATCACTATCACAGTCTCCATTATTGGCTCCATTTGCGGCAGACATCACAGCCACTTGCGCCCCGAGTGCCATTTGCGTTTCGGCCGTGTTGATCCGTGTAATTTTGACTGAGGTCGCCAGAGGCCCTTTCATAAAGGTCATTACCCCTGCACCAAGTATACCGACTAGAGCTACGGCTCCAAATAACGCAAAAAATATATTTCCCGATTGGCCCAATGGTTTTTTATCCACTGCCTGATCCTTTTCGAATATTCCACCTAAAATATAGCTATACGCAAATCTTAGACAGATAATGTTAAGTTTTATCTAAAGACCTTACCCATTGTTAGTTCTTGGAGTTTAGCAATATGCCGCGCCTCTGATCTATTCTGTCCTCATCAAGGGGCATGGGTTTTCCCCAAAAAAGATCAATTATCATAATATCATAGGTTGTCCGGGACGAATATTGTCCTATATCGAACCACCCGTTGCATTTTTCCCGAAAACCCTATAAAAAGAGGCCGATTTAACGAAAAACTCATTGGAGTCCCGTACTGAAATATGTCGAAAGAAGATCTTATAGAATTTAAAGGCATTGTTAGCGAAGTCCTGCCAAATGCCATGTTTCGCGTCAA
Organism: Alphaproteobacteria bacterium; assembly: GCA_003245575.1. Classification (GTDB taxonomy): domain Bacteria; phylum Pseudomonadota; class Alphaproteobacteria; order Micavibrionales; family Micavibrionaceae; genus UBA1573. Next base: position 4,583 of record QKCR01000097.1, read on the forward strand.
ACTCGAAAACGACCACGAGATTCTGGCCCACACAGCCGGAAAAATGCGCAAGAACCGTATTCGCGTCCTGCAAGGTGATAAGGTTGTCGTCGAGATGACCCCTTATGACTTGACCAAAGGGCGTATTATTTTCCGTGAAAAATAGTCGTTACTCCAAACTCATCCTTGCATCCGCCTCTCCGCGGCGTGTGGAACTGCTGGAACAGGTCGGTGTTATTCCCAACCAAATTATTCCCGCAAATATTGATGAGACCCCATTACCGCGCGAGAAAGCATCTGACCTTGCCTTACGGCTCGCTATTCAGAAAGCCCAAGCCCTTCCTCTTCCTTCACAAGACACACTTATACTTGCGGCTGACTCTGTCGTCGCACTAGGGCGTCGTGAAATTCCAAAAGCAGAAGATCTTGATACAGCTCGAACATGCCTCAATGCCCTATCCGGTCGCAAACATGTCGTTTATGGTGGGATTGCTTTACGCCTACCTGATGGTAAAATTATTTCCCGACTTGTCGCCACTTCAGTCAGATTTAAAGTTCTCACCCAAGATGAAATTCAAGTCTATCTGGACTCGGGAGAGTGGGACGGAAAAGCCGGAGGCTACGGAATTCAAGGATTGGCTGCCAGATTTGTGAAAAATATCAACGGGTCATATTCCAATATCGTCGGGTTATCTTTATATGATACAATGAATATGCTGGAAGGGGTCGGTTTTGGACATCATCATTGAAGAACAGGACGGGTGCTTGTGGGTTGCCGCAACCGAGCGCAGCAAGATTGAGGGCTTGGAAGTTGATCCTCCTCATGAGTTAGTGCGTTGGGGCTCAATCTTTTGGGCGCGCGTAGATCGTATTGATGCCAAACTCGATGCTGCTTTTCTTGACCTTGATGGTGAAGTCACAGGTATTCTTTATAATAAAGATATTCGCTTCAAAGATAGTGACGGCAATTTGGTTAAAGGTGGGCAATCCCCTATAGGACAACTTCTCAGATCAGGTCAATTTGTTCTAGTACAAGCCAAGCAAGGTTATCTTGAACCAGAATATGAAGATGACACAGCCTATGAAGACAAATGTCCTCGCATGAGCATGGATGTTGCTATTCAAGGGCGCTATCTGATCTACACCCCTCTCGATGACAGTAATCGTATTTCATCCCGCATTCGCGACAAAAAACTTAGAAAACAACTTGGAGACATGTTAACTGCCATGGAAGATGTCCATGGGTGCATTCTCCGCGCGTCTGCTGCCAATACACAAGGCGATGTTCTGATGCGCGAAGCGCGTATCCTGAAAGCCATTTGGGAAGGCTTAAGCGAATTTGCCGCTGGAGAAGACTCCATTCTAATCATGGAAGGGCCGGATGCCCTGCAACGCTCTCTTAGCGATAACTCCCTCAAGCCAATCCGTCGCATTGAAGTCGTGACTATGGATCATTACGCAACAGCGGAAGATTGGTGCGAGCTTTTTGCTCCTGATCTGGTTACCAAGATCAGACCGATCGAGATTAAAAATGCGACCAAAGATTTGGCTTTGCTGGATCACTATGATTTGATCCGCCCGATTGAAGAATTGTTCCAGCCCTATGTGATCTTGCGCAACGGTTCGAATATCATCCTGCAAGGAACTGCCGCCTTGACTGCTATTGATGTCAATCGCGGGGCAAACAAAGATTCAAACCTGACGGTTAATCTGGAATCTGCGACCGAGATTATTCGCCAAATCCGCATCCGAAATCTTGGCGGAATTATCATGATTGACTTCCTGCGGCTAAAAACCGAGAAGGAACGCCAGCAGCTATTGGGGCATATCGAGACACTGGTTGACGATGACCCTTGCACAGTTCAAATACACGGCTTCACAGCTATGGGACTTTTAGAAGTGTCCCGCCAACGCAGAACCCCCACTTTGTTTGAGCGTGTCGGCTTTATGTTTGAAGAAGTCTAAAGTTCTTTTTCATATTTATTGACCTGGTTTGCTATTATTTGCTAAACCCATCGGATGACACTTGATACTAACGCTATCCGGACAGATATTCTGCAATTTTTAGCGGAGACACACCCTAAACTTCCCATTCCTACTCTCGGGTTTTTAGGAGGATCTCGTGCAGCTACTGACAAAAATCTAGCCACACGTAGCTCTGATTATGATGTCTTGTTATTTTTCCCTGAAATTGATGTACCAGTTTCATATACGTTCTGGTCGGATAGAATGCAGAGGAAATACGATCTGATTTTGCGTGATGCAGAAACTTTTGCGCATGATATTAAGCAAGAAGTTGAGATTACCGGTCGCGGAACACTTTTACATCTAGCATCTTATAGCCAAATCTTATTTGGAAATGAGGAAGATGCTCATCGCTTCAGACGCTATACTACAAAGCTGCATCAAACTGGCCCTTATGTTCTGCATCCACAAGATAAAAAAGAAATTCAAGGTCGCCATATTCAGAGCATACACCGCTTTCAAACTCAAACAACGACGGCAGATCAGCATACTCTTTTTTCACTGGCCTTACTTAACAGACTCTCCTCTGATTTGCTTCGCGCCTCTCCGGCATGGTCAGCTCAGGGAAAAATTGCCTTTCGTTTTTTAACAGAATTCTCTGCCTCAGCAGGTTTGGGAGTCCATTATGTTTTACAAGACACAAAAACACGACTTCAGCAAGCTTTTCAAATGGCCGCGAATAACCAGCGATATGAAGGCTTTAATAATCTGATTTCAGGGCGTCTAATGACTCTTTATGCACTTGCTCAATCAACCGGAAAACAGGTATCACCTGCACGGGAAAATATTATTTCTTTTGACATTGATGATGACTTTGCCAGAGCTATTACCAATTCCAGAATTGATCCGGATTCCATGGCTTTCTATCGCCGACAAAATGCATCTACACAAGGGGCCTTTGCCGCCAGCACTTGGGCAATAATTAAAGTCGGTGTTGTTACAGAGGCCATTAGTCGTGAGCGTTTCACTTCGCGTAAAGATGAATATCTCTTTGCGTTGGCCAGAGGCGCTTGCACGTTTACGGAGATATGCGCCACCATTTACTCTGATCATCCAAACTCATTAAGCTTAGACGAGCGCGTTCATTTGGCTTTTGACCACCACCCTGAAGTTGGATTTCGTTTAAAACAAGCACTATCAGGCCAACCAGAGCCTTTTGTTGATTTATTCAAAAGCCTATTGGATCACTTTCCTACCAGAGCGGCAAAATATCTACATCGACCAAGTCCTGGCCATTTCAGAACAGAGCCTTCCCCGGAATTGGCTCAGGCCCTTAATTTATCCACTGCACTTCGCCATCCTGCGTAATGATGATCTCGGTTTTTTTGCGTCATTTCTGGATTAAAATGGCTAGAAACATTCCAATTTTTTGAAATATCCTCCAAATTCTTAAACACTCCACTTCCCAACGCTGCAAGGTAAGCTGCACCAAGCGCAGTGGTTTCTCGACATGAAGGAATATCCACCGGCGTATCCAGAATATCTGACAAGAATTGAACCATAAATTTATTGGCTACTAGCCCCCCATCGACACGGAGAACATTTGGCTTTACCCCTGTGTCCTTTATAAAAGCCGACATCAAATCCTGTGTCTGATATGCTTGTGCCTCAAGAGCTGCGCGCGTGATATGCGCCCGTGTAGTATCTCTGGTTAACCCCATAATTGCGCCACGGGCATCAGGATTCCAATATGGTGCGCCCAATCCCGTAAAGGCGGGAATAAAGTAAACCCCATGCGTTCCTTCTACAGAATTTGCTAAGGCCTCACTTTCACCTGCATTCGAGAAGAACCCCATATTATCCCGTAAAAACTGGATCGCTGCGCCTGCAATAAAAATTGATCCTTCTAATACATAGGTTGTTTGACCATTTAGACGGTAGCCAATGCTGGTCAGAAGCTTGTTGTCGGATTTTTTATAGTCATGCCCTATGTTCATCAGGGAAAAACATCCTGTTCCATAGGTTGATTTCACCATGCCTTTTTCAAAGCAGGCCTGACCAATCAGGGCCGCTTGCTGATCTCCTGCAACACCAAGAATTTGATATTGTTTTGCAAATAAAGTTTCGGAAGTTGTTCCAAAATCCGCAACGTTATCCAAGACTTCTGGAAGAATAGTTTCTGGGATACCAAATAAACCCAACAACTCCTGATCCCATTGATTTGTTCTGATGTTATAGAGCATCGTCCGACAAGCATTTGTTGCGTCTGTAACGTGACGCGCCCCATTCGTCAATTTCCAAATCAAATAGCAATCGACAGTGCCAAAGGCCAAATGACCTTCTTCTGCCAAATGTTTTACACCTTCAACGTGATCCAAAATCCATTTTATTTTTGTGGCCGAGAAGTATGGGTCCAGTAAAAGGCCCGTCTTATCCGTAACCCTTTCTTCATGGCCCTTGGATTTAAGACCTGCGCAATATTCGGCGGTACGACGATCTTGCCAAACGATAGCGTTGTAGACAGGTTCTCCGTTGCGTTTATCCCATAAAATAGTTGTCTCGCGCTGATTGGTAATTCCGAATGCTTTGCAATCAGGGTGTTTCTTCAATACATCCTTGATGCACGCATATGTATCTTGCCAGATCTCATCTGCATTTTGTTCGACCCATCCGTTTTGCGGGTAATAAAGCCGAAGTTCCTTTTGGGATGTTTCCAGCATGTCCCCTTTATCGTTAAAGACAATAGCTCTGGATGATGTTGTCCCTTGGTCAATTGCCAGAAATTTATTCTGCATCATGACGATCTCCCTTTTCCAATAGAGATTGGGTCATTTTTTTGACCTGTTCAAGCTTATCTTTCGGGAGATGTAATCCCCATTTCGTTCTGCGCCAGATAAGATCGTCGACTTCCCTGACCCATTCTTCGCGGATAAAATATTTAATGTCTTTCTCGTCGGGACTATCGGTTATTAGTTTGATCGGACAATAAGGAAGCTCTTTCTGATCTGTCCATTTTCCTCTCAACTGCGGAAAATCATTTCTTAGTATTTCCATGACTTCTTCCGCCAATGTCCGATAGGTGGTAATTTTTCCTCCGAAGATACTTAGGAGCAGCGCACCATCTTTTCTGCGATCCTGATAAAATCTGTAATCCCGAGAGATTGTGCGGACATCTGTTTCATGATCTTCGAATAAGGGACGCACACCCGAAAAAGACCACACAATATCATCCGGATTCGTCTGTTTTTCGAAATGGGCATTCAAGGCTTTGCACAAATATGATTTTTCGGATTGGGTCGCTGATGCCTCTATCGGGTCCCCACTAAAATCTGTTTCAGTTGTGCCACACATCGTATATCCCCCATAGGGAAAGACAAATATCACACGCTTATCAGGAAGCTGCAGCAGATAAGAGTGATCTCCATCATAAAGCTTAGGCACGACGATATGTGAGCCTTGCACAAGCCTCAATGTTGGCGTGTCATTCATTAAATGGTTGGTGGTTTTTAGAAACTCATGGACATATGGGCCTGTCGCATTGATAACTACTTTGGCTGATACCTTGTCATCATGACCTGATTTCATATCTTTTAAAGATATGGTCCAGCTTTGCCCGCTTCGTGTTAGATCAGTACATCTTGTATAGTTTTTGACCGTTGCCCCTTTTAGTTCTGCAGACTTCAAGTTCAGGATCACAAGGCGCGCATCATCAACCCAACAATCCGCATATGTGAAGCCTTTATCAATATTCTTTCCTAGAGGCTTCCCGAACTTATGAGTTTTCAAATTAATCATGGATGAGGCGGGCAATTTTTTTCTTGGCCACAGATGGTCGTATATAAACAACCCTATGCGTACCATCCATGCCGGACGCACCGCATTCTGGTGTGGAATACAAAATTCCATAGGATGAACAATCTGCGGGGCGATTTTAAGCATAACCTCTCGTTCAGCCAGAGATTTTCTCACCAAACCGAAGTCATAAAATTCCAAATACCGCAAGCCGCCATGGATCATTTTCGAACTTGCAGACGACGTACAACCTGCGAAGTCTCCTTGATCAACCAGAAGCACCTTCAGACCACGGCCGGCCGCATCGCGTGCAATTCCTGCCCCGTTTATGCCCCCGCCGATAATGCATATGTCATATTGCGACTCAACCATCTTTAAATGGTAGAGCATGCCTTAAGGGGATGCAACGCGTTATGGCGTGTTATGCCATTCTTTAGGCCACTCTTTGCGCATCCATTTTTGACTTAATGACCCGTAATTTTATTTCCAAATGCGCCGGAGAAAACGGTTTCCGGATATAGGCTGTAACCCCGCTGGATTTTGCCATAGAAACTGACTCTACATCGCTGCGCCCTGTAATCATAAGGAACGGGACATCAGGGTAGACTGTACGCATTTGCTTTAATAGGTCTATTCCTGACATTTTCGGCATATTCCAGTCGCAAATGACAATATCAATCATATCCATTGCACTATCCGTAAAGACCATGGCTTCCTTCCCATCTGGTGCTTCGAAAATTTGGGTAATCCCCAATTCCGTTAGCATATTACGGATCATAGCGCGTACCTCCAGTTGATCATCAACAACCAGAATCTTAAGATCTTTGATTGACTGTATATTTTTAGACATGTGGTCCTCCCCTGAAAAATGTCTGATTACTTGTTACTTTTCCCAAACAACACCCGCAGCCGCTTGTATCGGGTTACCGAGCGCTGTTTGCTCCATAATTTTTTTCAAATTTTCCTGCATAATCGGTTTAGCCAGAAATACGACATCATCCGGCAAATCTATTTCGGATATTTCGCCCCTGACAGGGTACCCGCTCATAAAAACGATATGTGTGTCAGGTCGAACTTCTTTAAATAATTCTGCCAGTTCTAATCCACCCAATTGGGGCATCACCATATCCGTCAACAGAAAATCAATTTCTCCGTCATATTCATCCTGCAGTTCAAGGGCTTCATTCCCATTAGCAGCCTTCATCACTTTCATTCCGAACCCTTCCAGAGTCGATTGCATTAGTTCCAGTAAGTCCGGTTCATCTTCGGCGACAATGACAGTTTTCCCCAAAAGCTGCGCGGGAGACTTATCCTGATCTTCCACTCTATTTGTTTCGGGTGCTGCATCACTTTCGGGGAACCAAATAGAAAAGCTTGTGCCCTTACCTATCTCCGAATCCACATTCATGTCTGCATTCATTTGCTGGATTAAGCCGTAGACCATTGATAACCCAAGGCCCGTACCTTTACCTTGTTCTTTTGTAGTAAAGAACGGATCAAACATTCTTTCCATGACTTCTCTGGACATCCCCGTCCCAGTATCCGAAATCTTAAGAAGGGAGCCTCTTCCTTTATCTTCGCGGCTGAGAGCTTCCAGACTGATTTTTATACTGCCTCCATCAGGCATGGCATCCCGGGCGTTTATGCTCAGATTCATGATTATCTGCGAAATTATATCTGCCGTCGCTCTGATATAATGCGAGTTTTGATCACATGTAATTTCCAATGATACATTGACCCCAAGCAATGGCGTCAGAAGTGTTTTCATCTCCTGAATTTGGTCAGCTAGATTTATTGTTCTTGTTTCACCAACACGATGCTTTCCAAATGTAAGCAATTGGCGAGTTAAGCCACTCCCACGTTGCGTGGCTTGCAATATTTTTCCTAAATGCATATCTATTGCATCGCCGCGTTTCAGTGCTGTTTGAGCCATGCAAGCATAGCCCTCTATAATCGCCAGAATATTGTTGAAATCATGGGCAACCCCCCCTGCCAATTGACCGATAGCTTCCAGCTTTTGTGTTTGGCGCAACCTGTCTTCCTGAAGCTTTGTTTGGGTTTGGTTTGCCAAAAAACCAATCAGCAGATTTCCATCTTGTCCTGACTTATAAAAATATAATTCTAACCATTTATCTTCATTTTCTTTAGATACGCGATGCCAGACACTACATTTAGACAACTCTCCATTGAGAACTTGTTGCAGATTATCCATTTCGTCAGAAAAAGCACCTTTCATAAATTTTTCTCCGGGTTCTCCGATATGCTTCTCCACGTTTATATCCAATAAATTTGCAACAGCCTGATTTGCGAAGATCAGTCTTTTTTCTTCGGTATCATTCTCCAATATGAATATCCCTTTTCTGGAAGTCTGGATCGCTTCTGTCAGAATGCGGTTTTCTCTATTCAGTTTGAACAAATCATCTGACCTATATTTGAGGGCAGAAATATCGGTCAGTTCTACAATAATCCCTTTTGATGATTGGGGTATGACACGGACGATGTAGAAAGATCCGTCTTTTGGAGAAATAATTTCATGAAATACCGTCGTGCGCGGATTGGTACTCTCAAAAAGCAGTCCTGCCTGCTCTTGTGCATCCAGAGAATTGTCAAAAATATAAGAGATTAATTCCCGATAATTTTTTATTTTCTCCTGAGATTTATTTTTACAAGCATCGAGTATTTGGCATTCTTCACATTCATCGGTTCTTTCTTCCTTTGCGCCGGCTAGTTGAGGGATAAGCTCACAGGCCCGACAGTTGGCCGTTATCAGCTCCCCGGAAGAGTCAAAGTAAATCAACGCCAACTCAAGCGAGTTTAGCGCTTCTTCCAATATGTCCTTCTTTTGAGGAAAAATCCCTTTGATAAAAGATTTTAAATCCCCCCAGATTTCAGAATCCTGATTTTTTCTTAGCTTCAGCATGGCATTACATCCTATGATTGTAATATTAGCCTGAAATTCCTAATAGATCACTTTGACATACACCCGTATTTCCTGCACATTATGCCGATCAAAAAATTTGTAGTGATAACAATGTATTTACCAAGAGACGTTCAACGAAAAATCTCTTTGGCATACTGCCTATGCATTCTGTTTACAGGTGTATGTGTGGTTGCACAGTCGGCGCTTGCCCAATCCAGTGCTGATTTTTCCGGTTCACTTGGCCTCAATGTTGTTCCTAATGCCCGAATGGATCCAGTTGGCACAATTCGTCTCGGCGCATCCAATGTCGGAGACTATCAGTTCGGAACGTTTGGTATGCAAATTTCGGATAGGCTATATCTGGGTGTTCGACAGTCATCCTTAAAAAATCCCGACACAGATCAGAAGCAACTTTTCCCCGGAATGGACCTTAAATATAGGCTCTTTCGTGAAAGATCCATGCGACCGGAAATTTCAGTCGGCTTTCAATCCTTGTTTGGGCACAAAAGAATGTCTGCCGAATACTTGGCTCTTTCAAAACGCTATGAGCAATTTGATTTTACAGCAGGTGTCGGGTGGGGAAGGTTGGGAACACGTCATAGCATCCCCAACCCCTTATTGATAAAATCCTTATCTTCATCTTCACGTGATCTGGACGGAGATGACCCAAGTGGTCTCAATAATTTATTTCGTGGAGATGCAGGATTATTTGCAGGTATCCAATATGATGTGCCAGCAATTTCTGGTCTATCCCTAAAAGCTGATTTGAGCAGCGATGGATGGAAGGCAGAGAAAGCCGCTTATTCTAAATTTGATGCACCATCAGCCTGGAGCCTCGGCCTATCTTACCGACCTTATGAATGGCTGGATCTCGGGGCAGCTATGGTCGGAAAAAATCAACTCATGGCCCGTGTGTCTTTTTCTCCCAGTATGGCAAATTGGCCCATTTATGAATCCGGAAGACCTACTCCCGTTACACTTCTTGATGGACGCCCAAGCGTTTCACCCCTCTATCGCAAAAGCACTGACGAAGAATCCGAACGACTTGGATTGAAAAATATCTATACCGAAAATATGTCGACCGGAGCTGATCTGGATTTAAAAGACCATTCCTCAACAGCACTCCAAATAGGACAAGGCGCACGCCATCTTTCAAACATAGCAGGATCGCGGCCTGAGCAGCTGTCGTTCCATCTCTCGAAATATGGATTGCGTGGCCCGAGCCTATCGCTCAACAGGCGTGACATTGAGATGGCCGAGCTCACACATCAGGGGAGCGCTGAGGAAGTTTGGCAAAATACATTGATTGACTCTGTATTGCCTGAGAGCATCAAGCGCGCCAAAGACAAATTCAAAGAAAGCTTCGGGTTCCATATAAATTTCAAGAATGAACTTTCTTTATCTGAAGAAGATTCAGGGTCTATTTATCGTACGATGGTTGTTCCATCTTTTTCCAAACGCATCGGTACGCATTTTATTACCGAGCAATCATTGCGCATTAATCTGATGGACAATACGGAGCGGATAGAAAAATATCGCGGCATTAGTCTCTCCCCTATACGATCAGATATTTCCTCTTTTACACGACAGCGCATTCTGTTTGACCGTCAATATCTGGCAGGATTTGCAACCATCGCAAAAGATATTCATGTCGCCGGGACTGTTGGCTATCTTGAAGAGATGTATGCAGGGCTTTCGGGAGAAGTTCTTTATCGCCCATTTGACAGACCTTGGGCTGTTGGTTTGGAAGTTGATTCTGTTTCCAAACGCGATCCTGCCTCAACATGGGCACTTTCTGTATCGGGCGAAAAAGTTTTGAGTGCCTTTGTAAACGGGTATTACGAATTGCCGGGAACGGGAGCAACCTTTCAAGCCAGTGCTGGACGCTTCTTGGCGGGCGATGTTGGCGCCGATCTCAAACTGAGTAACGAACTGGATAATGGCGTTGTATTAAGCGGCACATTCCGCGCATCTAATCGCAAGGATCCCGATATATACGGCGGAAAAACCAATCTATATGCAGGCATATCTGTGTCTGCTCCACTAGGTGAACTTCCCTTCCTGCCGAACGGAAGTCGTGCGTCCCTTGATATAAAACCAATGGGCCGTGATACGGCCCAGAGATTAGATCACCCCGTGCCTTTATATCAGGTCACGGAACCTTTATCCTATCGTTCTATTACGCGGCACTGGTCTGAGTTGACGGGCCGGCCTTGAAAATTTCTTCTGCCAATTGATCTGCAGCTTCACCTGTTCCAATCGTCTTGTTGTCAGCCAGAGTGAACACACGCCCCAAAGTTTCTTCGATGCGCGAGACATGTGACATCATCGTATCACGTGTCAATTCATGTTGATACGGATTGCGTGCTGTCCGCCAGAAATATTCGTAACCGACGCTGGTAATTCCACCAGAGTTGATTGCGTAGTCCGGCGCATAAACAATTCCTTTTTCCTTGAGCATCGCGTCATGCCGTCTTTCTGCCAATTGGTTGTTGGCGGCACCACCGATAATTCCTGCTTTTATTTCAGGAATTGTGCGGTCATTCAGGCCTGCCCCCAGCGCACATGGTGCGAAAATATCTACATCCAGCTTGTGAATTTCTGCTGCAGGCGCAATATGAACCTGTGAACTAAATTGTTGTTGTGCACGTTCCAGAACATCCTGATGAATATCAGCCACCCAGAGCTCTGCGCCATCTTTTGCCAAATACTCAGCCAGCGCATATCCGACAGCACCCATTCCTTGGATGGCTATTTTTCTACCGCTCAGATTTGGTTCACCGTATTTCTCACGTGCACATGCTTTCAGTCCGCAATATACGCCGTATGCAGTTACAGGAGACGGGTTTCCTGCAACACCTTCACCACTTCCTGTTTCGGGGAGACCTGCGACATAGCTGGTTGCTTTGGAAATTTCGATCATATCTTCTTCCGTAGAGCCGACATCTTCTGCCGTAATATAGGAGCCACCCATTTGCTCTACAGCTTCTCCGAAGCTTTGCATGAAGCCCGGCTTTTTAATCTCTCTTGGGTTACCGATAATAACGGCCTTTCCACCACCTAGCGGCAAGCCCGCTAAAGCAGATTTGTAGGTCATCCCTTTGGAAAGACGCAAAACATCCGTTACGGCATCATTAATTTCTGCGTATGGGTAAATACGGCATCCGCCAAGTGATGATCCAAGATTTGTGTTATGCACTGCAATAATTGCACGAAGTCCTGTTGCCTGATCTGTAAACATCACAACTTTTTCATGATTATCAAAGCTAGGGTGGATGGAGACATCTAAATCTTCGCGCGTTAACATTCCGCAGTCCTTCCTGAGGGTTATAGGTCTTCGTTAAAATTTAAGTATCGGGTACTTAAAACCCGAACCAACAAAAAATCAAGTGAATAGCAATCAAAAAAAAAGCCGCCCCTAAAGGCGGTTTGTGAAGTTTGGGTACCAGAACGGAAAAACTTGCTGGAAAATTTCGCTCTAAAATCCCGAATTCTTAATCAAAAACTATTACTTACCCTTCCCTAAACTCCGCCGCCATCTGCAGAGACACACCTTTTTTCACCTAGACTTTTATTTCCGACCGGACATGAAGCCCGTTTATTTCCCCTATAATTATAATTTACATAAAATTTTAGATAAAAGCAAATAGTATTTTCTATAATAAATATCGCATTGATTTTATTATGTAATTTTTTGACAAAAAAAGAGCCCTCACCTTGGAGAGCCCAAATTTCTTATAGAAATCTGTTAGAATTACCCCTTCAAAGGTAAAAGTCCCATGCCGAAATGGAGATTTGCGATCTCTATAACCAAATTTACTCTTTCAAACATCGGAGAGCCGGCCTCAAGATCCTTAAACAGAATAACCCCACCTGTTCCACTTAAGTCATTGTTTAATTTTGGAAATATGTCCACTATTAAGCATCTTGAGTAAAGGTCATAGTATCTGCGTGCATAGATGTCATCGCGTTTACTGTTGGGTTTTCCTTGCAGCCTTGTTCCCAAAGGGTCATCTGTTCCGCCCTTGCCGATTTCTTCAACCCAACCGTCCGCATTAAAGCGAATGCGAGTTGTCGATGAAATCTGGAAAATATATTTCCCGTCGACAGGCGTCAAAGCCGGATTATTTGTTGTTTCGTTCATACTGCGCCTTCCAGTGTTTCCGGTTGGTTTGCTGCGTTATGGCGAATAATCATCCCTAGTAGCTCACCGGTTCCTTTACTTACCATCTCATAGACCTGCAGGAAGTCTTCCATTTCGCCGTAATATGGATCCGGAACTTCCAGCTTACCGAGTCCCGCATACTCCATGAATAAATGTATCTTAGTGTGATGCCTTTCCGGGCATTTATCTTTGAGGAAAATCACGTGAGACTTATCCATTCCAAGGATCAGGTCAAACGACTCAAAATCCTGCATGGATATTTGATTAGCCTTAATATTTGATGCGTCTATCCCGTTTTCCTGACACATACGCACCGTTCTATAATCCGGAGCTTCTCCAATATGGTAGTTATGCGTCCCTACCGATGCAATATTCAAGTCGGGAGGACTCTCCTGGTTCTTAACTCTTGCTTTCATAACGGCTTCTGCCATTGGAGAACGGCAGATATTTCCGGTACATACAAAAAGGATGTTGCGAATCTTGTGCATTAATTTACGATACGGGAGTTAAAAAAGATTACAAGCCGGAAGGCGGTTTTTCTGTGACATTTGAACAAAATACAGAGCAGCAGATTTCATGACTATAGAGACAGATGAGCAACAAGATCGTATCACATTACGACTGGCTCAAAACGAAGATGAAGTACGCGCAGCCCAGCATCTCAGATATATCGTTTTTTATGAAGAGTTTGGTGCAAAAGCTTCAGATGAAATGAGTGCCCAGCGTCTCGATTTCGATGAATATGATCTATACGCAGATCATCTGATTATCATTGATGAGGCACGTAAACCCGAAGAAGGGCAGATTGTCGGAACGTATCGATTATTCCGCCGCGAACGTTTACCTGCTGACAAGGAATTCTATACATCGCATGAATTTGACATTTCGCCTCTTGTTAACAGCGACGCGAAATTGTTGGAACTGGGTCGTTCCTGCGTCCTGCCGGAATACAGAACCAAACATATCATGCAGCGCTTGTGGGAAGGTATTGCTGACTATCTTGCCACCCACCAAATTGATCTGATGTTTGGATGTGCCAGTCTGCAGGGGACGTCCCCTGAAGCAGCAAGTGGACAATTAGCCTATCTAAAATATTTTCATGAGCCTCCGGAGGACCTTTGTCCTGTTGCCCACCCGGATTGTATGGCAGGACTTACTCTTCCGGATAAGGAAAGTATCAATGCGCGCCGCGTGTTCTCGTCCCTCCCCCCTTTAATTAAAGGCTATTTGAGATTGGGCGCCTATATCGGTAAAGGGGCTTATCTTGATTCAGACTTTAATTGTATTGATGTTTGTATTGTTCTTCCTACGGGGAAAGTTACTTCAAAATATGTGAAGCATTTTGAACGTAAGCTCCAAAAAGAAATCATTATAGATTCCAGCTTCAACCAATCCTTTTCAAAAGAAAATCCCGAATAATGCGTTCTTTTAAAGCCGTCTTTAAAATCTTTCTTCTTGCTGTATGGACTCTTCCTCTGGTGCTTGTACAAATGCTTGTCCTTATTTTTCACAGAGGCAAAGGGGCGTACTTCATTCCCCGTTTTTGGCATAAGGGCGTCTGCGCCATTATAGGGCTTAAGACCGAAATCAAAGGAACGCCGATTCATAATCGTCAGCTGATTTATATCAGCAATCATCTCTCCTATCTGGATATTCCCGTTATCGGCTCATCCCTATTGGCCTCTTTTATTGCCAAAGAAGATGTTGCCCACTGGCCTGTTCTAGGTTTTCTCTCAAAAGTACAGCAAACTGCCTTTATCAGCCGTTCCTCTTCACATGCAAAAAAAGTAGCCAATGCCCTTGATACAATGTTGAAGCAAGGGAAAAGCCTGATTCTGTTTCCCGAAGGAACTTCTTCTGCCGGCACGAGTGTTTTACCCTTCAAATCCAGCCTATTTTCCCTATCCATGCCCAAAGATATGGCCCCTGTCGCGATCCAACCCTTTGTTTTGAAACTGACACGAGTTAACGGACAACCGACCACAGAACAAAGCAGAGATTTGTATTCCTGGTACGGTGACATGGATTTTGGCCCACATATCTGGGAATTCATGAAAAATAGCGGCGCCACTGTCGAATTAACCTTCCTAGATGTTGTAGAACCGTCTGTAGAACTTGACCGGAAAGCGTTGTGCAAATTGGTTCAAGACAAGATCGAATCAGGTCTAGGCGTCGCAATTGGTAGTTCAATTGAGGGCTAAATCCGCTCTGGACGCGAGCGTCCAGACACGTTAGAACATATTAAAATCGTTGCTATTTATGAGGACAGCATGAATTTAACAAAAGATGATATTTCAAAACTTCAGTCTTATTTACAGAAAAAATTCGGAAATCCGGGTTTGACCATTCGCGAGCGTCGCGTGGCGGATTCTGTAGAGGTTTACCTGAACGGCGAAGCCATCGGGACAATATATAAGGATAATGATGAAGGTGAGGTTTCTTACGATTTCAATATGTCCATTCTGGATATTGACATCGAAGAAGCCTGATTTGGGCTTATCCCTGATTGAATATGGGGCTAATTTCGGGAAAATGTCATGTTTGTTTTGCCAAATAGCCCCATCCTATTGTAAACTATAGTTTATATGGTCGTTTTTGCCGAATGTCTTTTGGCAATAGAGAGTTGGAGGAAATATGGTGTCTTTATTCTCATGTCGTAAGGTTGCGCTCGTTTTCGCGACTCTTGGTATCCTGATAGCCCCAACTTCTTCGAAAGCGGCCTCGGCAGTCTATGATTCTGCTTGTGATACCAGCTTTATGAATGCACTCAAAGATAAGGCCTGGATGGAAGCCCAGCGTGAAATGATGCACAACCAGCAAATGGTCTGGAAACCGGATAGCGTTCTGGCGCTCGGATGTTACAAACACTGGATTGACGGCCTTAAAGGTACAATTTCTTTCTCTAATGATAACGGGAGTGGTCTGAACAGCCTGGGAAGCGACGCCTCCAGCTATTTAAGCTCTGCTTTTAACCACACTCTGGCAGGCGGAAACGGAAGCGGATCCAACTCGAGTAACTGCGGTAACATCGCGACTTTGTGGCAATATTCCCGCTGTAAAAACCTTAACCTGACCCAAATTCAAACGCTTAAAGATGTTAGCGGTAGTGATCCGCGTGTTGCACCTGGCGGCGCTTGTGGTTCCACAGGTGGCTGGAGCGGACCAGCAGGTAACGCAGTTGCCGTGGCTTGGGGAACAACATTTGACAGCATGAATTTGTTTACCAATGTTGTCGCGCCTCTTTCCGAAGTATCCGGAGGTAAATGTTCCGTCGGTATTCCGACAGGTGTGAAAATCGGGGGCGGAAGTAACCCTGAAATCGTTTGCCCTAACCCGGGCTGCTCTCCGGATGGAACTGCACATCCGAAATGCTGTAAATCAGGAACTACTTCAAACTGTAGCGCTGCGTTGCCATAGAGATGTTTAAAACTGATACTTGGTTTTCTTGTTCTCAGGCCCTATAAAGGGCCTGAAGCTTTTTAGGAGTTTTGAAACTTATGAGCTTGTTTTGGTTCTATAAAAAGACAATGACGTACGGCGTGCCTATGATTAACGCCGTGCTTCGGAATCGTCTAAAATCCGGAAAGGAAGATCCGAACCGTGTCCGCGAACGATACGGAGAAGCATCAATCAAACGACCTGATGGCGTGCTGATGTGGGTTCACGTCGCAAGTGTCGGTGAAGCCCAATCCATGCTCCCGATGATTTCCCTGTTTCTGGAGCAGAATCCTGATGCTCATGTTCTTGTGACAACTATCACCAGAACAGCAGCGCAGCTTCTTGAAACCCGTTTACCAGATCGCGCGTTTCACCAATATCTTCCGATCGACAAACCTCAATGGGTTCGTAAATTTCTAGATCACTGGAATCCAACTCTTGTCCTGTGGGCAGAATCTGAATTATGGCCCTTTATTATCGCCGAAATCGGAAAAAGACGCATCCCTGCCGCACTTTTGAACGCCCGTATGTCCGAGAAGTCTTTCCGCAATTGGAGCTACGCCAAAAGCCTTTCGGAAAAAATTCTCTCGGCCTTTGCTGTTATATTGACTCAAACGGATAAGGATCGCGATTTTTATATCAAGTTAGGTGGGCGCAGTGTTGTGACCAGTGACAATGTCAAATACTGTGCATCTCCTCTCCCCTATAGCACAGCCGAGCTGGATGACTTACGGTCACAAGTCGGAGCGCGGTCGGTATGGGTCTATGCCAGTACGCATAAAGGTGAGGAAGAACTTGCTTTAGCAACCCATAAAAACTTAATTAGTAAATTCCCAGACTTGCTGACGATTGTTGTTCCCCGCCATCCCGAGCGCGCGCCAGACGTTGAATCACTTTTTCAAGAAAGCGGTCTATCTTTCGGAACCAGAACAAAAAACAAATACCCAGCCGCAGACCACTCTATTTTCCTCGGGGATACACTCGGGGAGCTTGGACTGTTTTACGCCCTTGCCCCGATTGCCTGTATCGGGCGGAGTTTTAGCGATGATGGCGGCGGAGGACACAACCCTCTGGAAGCAGCTTTGCTACACAGTGCTGTTCTTCATGGTCCGAACATTCAGAACTTACAGGAAATTTATGACCGGATGGACTTAGCGGGGGCATCTCTACCTGTTACCCATGGGGAAGATTTATCTGCTTTAATTTATAAGCTCTTGTCCTCTCCGGATATCCTACAAGACCAGATTGATCGCTCTTACCAGTTCGCCGAAAGCAAAACGCATATCCTTTCAAAAATTATAGAAGAACTGGAACCTGTTTTTCTTCTGGCTCATCTCCCTGTTCTAACTCATCCAGATCAAGCGGAGGTCATCTAACATGAAAACCCCTGCCTTCTGGTATAAACCTTCGCCCGATCTTCTGGCTTACGCCCTATCCCCTTTGGCATGTTTCTACCAATGGGCAGATCGACACAATAAACAGCAAACATATCCCAAACAGGCTTCTATTCCGGTTTTATGTGTCGGTAACATTACCGCAGGCGGCAGCGGAAAGACTCCCGTTGCCTTGGCTTTGTTCAAGCTTTTGCAAGACAACAACCTCTCGGTCTCTCCTGCATTTTTGACACGCGGATATAAAAGCCATGTTATTGGTCCGGAATATGTCGGCACGCCTCATAGCCCTGATATATGGGGGGATGAAGCTCTTCTGTTAGCAGAGCATGGTCCGACTATCGTTGCCAGAAGCCGCTATGACGGGGCACAGTTAGGATCTGACACTGGGCGGGACATTGTCCTTCTAGATGATGGGCTTCAACATTACGGACTCAAGAAAGACTTATCTTTTTGCGTCGTTGATGGGGCACATGGACTTGGTAACGGTCGTCCTCTTCCCGCCGGACCATTGCGTGTGACGTTGGCCGATGCCCTACCCAACATAGATGCTTTCATCCTTATCGGGGACGTGACCCATCCCAGTTGCGCTGCCATCTTATCCAGTGGGAAGCCTGTATTTAGGGCATCTGTTCGTCCGACAAATTTAGATGAACTTCCCCGAAACATCCCGTATCTGGCATTTTGTGGGATTGGCTTACCCCAAAAATTCAAAACAACATTAAATCAGAACGGCTTTCATTTGGTTGAATTTGAAGCTTTTGCGGATCACCACACATATAGCACTGATGACCTTTTATCATTAGTCAATACAGCCCTTAAACGAGATGCACGCCTGATAACAACAGAGAAAGATTTTGCACGCCTTCCTGATTTCCCAAAAAAATCCATGATAGATGTCCTTAAAATCGAACTGGTGTGGGAAGATGCCCCTGCTTTGTCTGCATATATTAAAGAGGCGTTGAGAAAATGAAGAAAATTCGATATTTGATTGAAGCCTCTCTTGTACGGACTTTGATTTTTGTATTCAGTTTGCTGTCTCCTGCCAAGGCCTCTGCACTCGGAGGTGCAATCCTTGGCACAATCGGCCCTCTGATGTCTTCCAAGCGCAAAGCATTACGCCATATTACAGACTCCCTTCAGGTCGATGACACAACATCCAAGAAGATTTTACGCGATATGTGGAATAACCTCGGACGGAATTTTGCCGAATATCCGCATTTGTATAATCTGACCGCGCATCATGTCATTCTGGAAGGCGCAGAAAATCTTGAGGATATTCCGCAAAGCGCAGGCCCTGCTATTTTCTTTTCCGCACATCTTGCGAACTGGGAGATTGCCGCGCCATCCCTACGACCACAGAATATTGATGTTGATCTGATTTATCGCGCTCCGAATAATCCTTATGTTGAAGACATCTTACAAAAATGTCGGAGTATGAACGGGACTTTACGTACCTATCCGAAATCATCCCAAGGAATGCGCCAAGTTGTGTCTGCACTCAAGCAAGGACGACGGATCGGTATTCTGATTGACCAAAAATATAATCAAGGTGTTGAAGCCGATTTCTTCGGGCGCCCTGCGATGACGTCGACGGCTTTTATCCAGCTTGCCAAGAAATTTCAATGCCCACTTGTTCCTGTCCGCGTGGAGCGATTAGACGGCGCGGAATTTCGTGTGACCGTTTATCCGTCGTTGGACATTTCAAAGCAAGATGATGTGCTGTTGAAAGAAGCACATACGCTTCTTGAAAGCTGGATTACAGAACGTCCTGCACAGTGGCTTTGGCTACATAAACGTTGGAAGCATTAAAGAGATTGGATGGTGCGCCAGGAGGGACTCGAACCCCCGGCCAAGCCGTTATGAGCGGCTTGCTCTAACCAACTGAGCTACTAGCGCATCCAGTGGGCGTATTATCCTGAAATCTTAGGAAAAATCAAGCCTCTCGGGTAAACAAACGACGGCGGAATATGATGGTTGAGACCAAAACCGTGTTCATAATGACCATTCCGACTGAATAGATAATTGTGGCTGGTACGTAATTTTGCACAGCCAGAAGAACAAAAACATGTTTACATGCCGCAATCCCGTGCGTAGTCGCCATTTCTTCATACGGCCTATTCCAAACCTTGCGCAAGGTCGGGATATAGCCTGCACTATCAATTAATGTCACCCAGACAGCCGCCGTGACAGGATTTTGAGTGACCAGCCACATTGGAATAGCCGCCAGAGAGGCCAAAAAGACAATCCAATCGCTTCGAGTAATATGTTTTTCGCCATGCCGGATTGAGGCCAGCAAAATGGATAAGCACAATATAGTTGAAATGCCCCCGCTCCACGCCCCACTTCCTGCCCCTTCCAGATATTGAATGAGAAAGGCAATTGCAGTTAGTAATGTCCATATAACCCACGTAAAAATATGCGGTTTATTCGTACCTTTGAGCGTTGCCCAAAGATACGGACCTAAAGAAAAGAGGGCCAAAGCAACGCTCAGCCCTCCCCAAATTTCCGGTGATAATGTCATCACATCTCTATCTTTTTAGGTATCGAGGAAGCTGCGCAGTTTGCGGGAGCGTGACGGGTGTTTCAGTTTCCGCAAGGCTTTAGCCTCAATCTGACGGATACGTTCACGTGTCACGTTAAATTGCTGTCCGACTTCTTCCAATGTATGGTCGGTGTTCATACCGATACCGAAACGCATACGAAGAACACGCTCTTCACGAGGGGTCAATGTCGCCAATACGCGTGTTGTTGTTTCACGCAAGTTGGACTGAATTGCACTCTCGACAGGGAGAATTGCGTTTTTGTCCTCGATGAAATCCCCCAATGATGAATCTTCTTCATCCCCGATTGGTGTTTCAAGAGAGACAGGTTCTTTGGCAATTTTCAAGACTTTACGCACTTTATCAAGCGGCATGTGAAGGCGAACCGCCAATTCCTCAGGTGTAGGCTCACGACCGATCTCGTGCATCATCTGACGGGATGTCCGCACCAATTTGTTGATGGTTTCGATCATGTGCACAGGGATACGGATTGTTCGGGCCTGATCCGCAATGGAACGGGTAATGGCCTGTCTAATCCACCATGTCGCATAGGTCGAGAATTTATAGCCGCGGCGATATTCGAATTTATCAACGGCTTTCATCAACCCGATGTTTCCTTCCTGAATCAAATCCAAGAATTGCAAACCGCGGTTGGTGTATTTCTTGGCGATAGAAATCACGAGACGCAAGTTGGCCTCAATCATTTCTTTTTTCGCACGGTTGGATTCTTTGTCGCCTTTCTGAACGGTCGAGACAATGCGCTTATACTCAAGGAGTGGCAATCCGCTTTCAGATGCGATCGCGTCAATCTGATCACGAATAGCGTCTACATCACCTTCATGACGTTCCGCAAATTTATCCCAGCCCTTGCCGGTCAATTTTTTAACGGATGTTTTCCAGTTCCCGATCAGAAGTGCGTCTTCGTATTTCCCCAAGAACTCTTCACGTGTCACACCGCAATCGTTAGCAAGACGCAACATGCGCCCTTCCAACGACACCAAGTCACGGTTCATTTTGTAAAGTCGTTCAATCAACTGGTCGATACGCGCTGCGTTCAAACGTACTTCGTTCATCAATGCAACCATTTCGGCTTTGGCGGCATCGTATTTTTTGACAATCGGAGCGGACGGATTTTTTCCGGCAGCAATTTTTTCTTGCTGTGCTTTCTGGAGTTTTTTGTATGTCTTTTTAATCTGTTCGAAGATCGGGAATACTTTTGGAGCAAGTTCTGCTTCCATAGCCGCCAAAGACAATGAATTTTCATCGGCATCGTCGGTTGATCCGTCTTCGCCGTCCTCACCCTCTGGGTTTGGAGTTTCTTCATCGTCAGAAGATTTCTTTTCTTCTTTCTTTGGTTTTTCTTTTGGTGCAGGAGCCGGTTTTTCGGCAGGAATTGCAGGCGCACCGTCACCGGAACCATCAAATGCATTATCTCCGCCGTATGTTGCTTCAAGGTCGATCACTTCACGAAGCAAAATGTCGCCTTTTTGCAAGGCGTCGTACCATGCAATGATTGATTCAATTGCCAGAGGAGACTCACAAATCCCTCCGATCATGGTCTCGCGTCCGGCTTCAATACGTTTAGCAATTGCGATCTCGCCTTCACGAGACAGCAATTCGACTGTTCCCATTTCGCGCAAGTACATACGCACAGGGTCGTCAGTGCGCCCAGTGTCATCGTCAGAGATGTTCCCGCCGCTTTCGTACTCTTCTTCGTTGCTTTCGTCTTTGGACTCTTGCTGCTCGCCCTCTTCACCCGCATCATCAGAGCTGTCAACGAGCTGAACGCCTGAATCAGAGATTGTTGCCATAGCATCTTCGATCTGGTCAGATGAAAATTCTTCTGCGGGCAACATGTTGTTCAGATCGTCATAGGTTACATAGCCCTGTTCTTTTCCTTTGGAAATGAGCTTTTTAACCATCTTCTCCAGATTGCCTTTTTGACCGGTGGTAATAGCCAACTCCGCAGGCGGTTTTTTATCCGCAACGGATTTCTTTTTAGAAGCTGGGGCTTTCTTCACGGCTTTGGTCGCTTTAACCGGAGCTTTTTCTACTTCTGCTTCCTCAACGGCTTTACTTGCCTTTGATGCTTTTGTTTCTTTTGCCGGAGATGCCTTTGTGGCCTTCTCGGTTGTTTTTGCTGTTTTCTTTGCCGCCGCTGTTTTTGGCATTTTGTCCGTCTGTGTGTTTTTTGTTGTTTTGCTGGTTGTTTCTTTTACTGCTTTTTTAGCCGGGGCTTTCGTTGTAGAGCTTGGCTTTGCCGTACTCTTCGCTGCTGCTTTGGCCGGCTTTTTCTCAGCCGGTTTTTTTGTATCTTTTGCCTTGGTTGTTGATCCTACCTTGGCTTTCGTACTCGCAGTTGTCTTAGAGGGTGTCTTTGCTTGCTTTTTCGCCGCCATGCTCTTGCCCGTTTTGCCCGAATTCCTAATTGGTCATTTCTTCCCGATTAGCGGATTTATAAAACCCGCCGCGAATCACCCGAATCGAATCGATTCGATTCGCTGATTAAAGCCGATTTTGCAGAAAAAACAAAGGCCTAAGGCGTGAAAATTAGTCACTTTCCTCAGTCTGTTCCATTTGCATTTGCTTGAGTGCCAACATTCTGCCCTCATCCTCTGCTGTCATGGACTTGGTCAGCATCTGCTTAGCGGCGTTCAAATCCGCAGAAAACATGGTTTTCTCCCATCGGCTCATGAGAGATTTCCATCCTTCCAGCACCTTTTCCGGGGTGACATCGGGCCGGGCAAATCCGGCATGGACATAAAGGCGTTCATTTTTGATCAGCCTGTCACAAATTTCTGTCAGCCCCCGCGCAGTTATTTGGCTCAAAAGAGCCGTTTTGTCAAGGTCTGGCACTGTTTCAGCGTCAATTGACACCTCCATTGCCCCCGCATGGTTTTCCAGAATATCTATATAAGCGTCCTGCAAGGCTCTCAAATCATAATCGTCCATATCCAGACGGTGACAATCTTCGTGAATGTAGGGATAAATTTCCGGATGATTGATTGCGGTCAAGAGCAACAAACGCGGGATCATGGTCTCGGCCTGTCTTTGCCCTACCGGAGGCAGCTTGATCTGCACCCCGCCCCCACCTCTGACCGAAGTGGATGATTTCCCTGCTTTGCTCCAGCCGAAGCCGAATAGTTTATTCAGTTTTTCACGGAAGGCCTGTTTGTAATGATACTGCAATTGCGCATCCGGGATAATGAGTGCCAAATTTTCTAGTTTGGTTGATAGTCCGGCACGCTGTTCCGGCGTGACAAATGTCTGACCTGCCGTAT
Organism: Alphaproteobacteria bacterium; assembly: GCA_003245575.1. Lineage (GTDB taxonomy): Bacteria > Pseudomonadota > Alphaproteobacteria > Micavibrionales > Micavibrionaceae > UBA1573. Next base: position 28,057 of record QKCR01000097.1, read on the forward strand.
TATGCGCCCATAAAAATTCCACTAGTGGAGCAGCTCTATTTAATAACTGCTTGAACGCGTCACCTCCGTTTTCACGGATAAAGGTGTCGGGGTCATCGCCTTCGGGCAGGAAGGCAATTTTCACAGAGTGCGAAGATTTTAAAAGCGGTAAGATGCGATCTGCTGCACGCACTGCAGCTCTGTACCCTGCCTCATCACCATCAAAACACAAGATCGGCTCTTTATTATCGTGTGGAATCATCTTCCACAAAATCATGATCTGCTCTTCTGTCAGAGCAGTTCCCAAAGGCGCAACCGCCCCTTTAAATCCGGCTTGCTGACAGGCAATGACATCCATATAACCTTCAACAACCAAAACATCGTGGTCATTGGCTGCAAGCCTTGCGTGCTGCCCTGCGTAGAGCGTCCGCCCTTTATGAAAGAGCGGCGTATCCGCAGAGTTAATATATTTCGGCGGTGTAAAATCAGAGCGCGAAGGTGGACGCATATGCTCAGGCAAAACACGTCCTCCGAATGCCACAACACGGCCGCGTGCATCCATCACCGGGAAGATCACACGATCACGGAAGAAAGCATAAGGAGCAGTTCCACGCGTTGACGCCTTCGTAACGCCAGCCTCAATCATCTGAGCATCTGAGTATCCCGCCTGATTTAAATGATTGCGCAAAGCTTGGTCATCTGAAGGTGCGTAGCCCAGGCGGAATGCATCTATAATTTCGTCACCAAACCCACGTCCTTTGACGTAGTCGAGAACTTCACGGTTGCGCGGATTATGCAGTTGTTCTTCAAACCATTTGGCTGCTGCCTCACACAAGGAGTGAAGGCCTTTATCTTTTTTTGATTGAGCCACATCTTGTGGGGTTGATTGCGGGACTTGCATTCCGATCTTACTGGCCAATTGCTCGACAGCTTCAATAAACGACAAATTGTCATGGCGCATCACAAATGCCAGTGCATCTCCGTGTGCACCACATCCGAAGCAATGAAAAAATTGCTTGTCATCATTGACATGAAAGGATGGTGTCTTTTCACGGTGAAATGGACAACAGCCTTTAAATTCCCTTCCCGCACGGGTGAGTTTGATGCGCCCGCCGATGACATCGGACAGGGTCAGGCGATCTCGCAATTCCTGTAAAAAGCGCGGGGACACAGACATACGGGTTTTATAGCATTGCTTATGAACAATGCCACCCTCAAATTACTTGACATATAACATTTTCAAATTTAGATTTTCTAAACCTTAACTTTATGGAGAAAATCATGGTGGATCAGGAACCGCATAGCGCTCAAACTGCATATGCACTCTATTTGCTTGGACGAGACAGTAGATATAAGCAGTTAAACGACAAGCTTATGACAGCGTTTGAACAAATGAGAGGTGTCGCGGGCACTATCACGGATCCTGACCTTAGCGCTAGACTCACCACTTTGATTAACGAAGCCACCCAGTCACAGGAAGCCCTCAAGGAAGAGTTTGGGTTTAAGATTAAATAAAGAAAAGGCCGGAAAATTTCCGGCCTCTTTTATTATTGTATTATGACCTAACCCTATCTTTGGTTTGGCACTGGGTAAGGATATGGCTGGATCACTATGCCGCCGTTCGATCCCCCGACATATCCTCCATTGGATGGTTGTGCTTCCAGTCCTGCAGCGGTTTTGGCTTTATGGACCAGCGTAATGAACTCAGCGCGGTAGCCATACGGGTCATCTCCTTTGGCCTCTTGTGCCAGTTTGAGCACGTCGTCATAGGTCATAGCTCCCGTGTATTTACCGCCTTTCAAAATTTGAGCAAAGCTTGCAACTGCCACAGCCCAATCTGTTTCCGATTCCAATGCCTGATTATCCGTCCCTGTGGTCGCTGTAACCGGTGTCGTCAGAAGTTTTGACGTGTCTTCATTCGGCAATTTGTAGCGCACTTTAACGAAAGCCAGTTCATTTGACGCGACTTTGTTTTCTTCCAAAGTAGGTTGAGCATATCTACTCGGATCAACTGCAGTCGGGCCACCGACAGGCGTGATTTCATAGATCGCTGTAACCTCTGCCCCTGCTCCGATGTCGCCTGCATCAACTTTATCATTGTTAAAGTCTTCAGTTTTCAGTGCGCGGGTTTCATATCCGACAAGGCGATATTCTGCAACGGTTGACGGATTAAACTCGACTTGGATTTTGACATCCTTGGCAATCGGGAACAAAGTTTTTGTAGCCTCTTCAACCAAGACTTTGCGGGCTTCGCTCAGGCTGTCGATATAGGCGGCTGTGCCGTTACCGTTTTGTGCCAGAGTTTGCATCATAGCATCGTTATAGTTGCCGCGACCAAATCCGAGAACAGAGAGGAATATTCCTTTGTCTTTTTCGCGTTCGACAAAATCTTTCAGCTCTTCCTGATTAGTGATGCCAACATTAAAGTCGCCGTCAGTTCCTAAGATCACGCGATTGACGGAGTTTTTATCGAAGTTCATTTCCGCCAATTGATAAGCCTGACGAATACCTTCGGCTCCTGCTGTCCCACCGCCTGCGGAAAGGTTTTGAAGGGCTAATAAAATCTGATTTTTATTTTCAACGCGGGTTGGAGGAAGAACTGTTCCTGCTGCCCCTGCATAAACAACAATCGCCACCGTATCTGTCGGCTTCAAGGTGTCGAGCAACAACGCAATCGATTGTTTCAAGAGCGGGAGTTTTGCGGGTTCATTCATTGATCCCGAGACATCCAACAAGAATACGAGATTGCTGTTCGGCATAGATGTTTTTGGAATATCATAGCCTTTGATTCCGATGGTCATCAATTTCTTGCCTTCGCCCCACGGAGACGGTTTCATCACGACATTGGTGCTGAACGGTTGGGTTTTATCTTCAGGCAACGGATACGCATAATCAAAGTAATTGATCATTTCCTCAATACGGATCGAGTCTTTTTGCGGCAAGACACCGCGATCAAGACTGGAACGTGCGAAGGAATATGATGCCGTATCAACATCAATCGAGAAGGTCGAGATCGGTTCTGCTTTAACAGCCTTGATCGGGCTTTCTTCAAACTCTTCGAATTTATCGCGTCCAAATTCTTGTTGTCTTTGAGCGACAACATCCATTTCAGCAACCATAGGAGCAACAGATGCCGGTGAAGGTACAGATGATACTACCATATCGCTGGACATTGAGGCACTGTCACCGACCAATCCAGTAGCAGCCCCTACACTCCCAATCCTGCTGACAGTTGCGGCCGTTGCCATTTCTGCTTCGGCTTTTTCTTTTTTACTTTCAGAGATTCCGAATAAACTTCCCAGAGTTGGCAGTGAGCTGACAGAATTTATCTGATTATTCGCAATATCATTAAATTTTCTTGAAGGCTGATTTTGATCAGCTTTTTGTTGAGGGGCTGATGCCCCTGATAAATTTGAAATCATAGCGGCATCGGACATGCTGCTTGTTGATAAGGTCGGGGCCGCCACATTATAGACCAGTAATGCGACACAAGCTGTTGCCAGACCACCATAGATAACTTTTTTCTTGGAAAAGGACATTTTCTCACTCCTCTGATTAGGTTTGTTTCCTATCAGACGTGACCAGAATCCATTTCCTTGGGAACTATTTTCACTTTTTTTGTTTTTTTCAAATTCGGCAACCGCCAAATTGAGAGCAACCTTACGGGCGTTCTCGTCAGGTGTCGGAATTTCCTCAGCAGCGAAGAGGTTTTTGAGGTCGTCTTCGGTCATATTTTTCCTCCCTCTTTCAATATCTTACGGGCTTCGTTGATGCGCCAAGAGATTGTGCCTTCGGCCATTCCCATGATTTTGGCGACTTCCTTATGAGTTAGACCTTCTCCATAAACCAACCAAACAATTTCACGTTCCGGCTCGGGCAGATTATAGACCGCGGCCATTTTCTGAGTAGTTTCAAAGGCCTGTTCGGGATTATCACTCGTCGGAAGGACATTTTCGACGGTTTCAAGGCCTATGGAACCTCGATCATGGCGCACTTGCGTGCGTTTCCAGTCACGGCCCGTATTGAGCACGACTGTATAAAGCCATGTGGTGAAGGAAGAATCTCCCTTAAAGGACGATATATTTTGAGCCAGTTTAATACAGGTCAATTGCGTCACATCCTCTGCGTCATGTTTGTTGCCACAAAAACGGAACGCCATGCGAAAGATGGTTGTATAATGGATTTCGAGAAGGTCACGGAAAGCCCGCTCGTCGCCGTTTGCAGCGCGATTAGCCAGTGCCATATCGTCTTTTTTCCCATCTGTCATGGTTGTCCATGTTAATGAGACGCTCGGGTGCTGTAAATCCTTGGAAAAAACTTTATCAACTTTAAATTCTCGAGTTGAGGCTAATTACCAGCCGCCGCCGCCGCCGCCACCGCCACCGCCGCCAGAAGATCCGCCGCCGCCCGAACCACTTGAACTGCTTGGCGGGGTTGATGCGGCAGAGATTCGATCATTCATATGGGCCATGCTATTCGACATGGCAGAAAAGGAGGCAAAATTTAATGATCTTCTGATATGGCGCATCTGGTTCTGACGCCAGTTATCCTGATCCTCATCAGCGAGAGACGACATTGCCTCTTTCAGTTGTTTGTCAAAATATTTGCACCACTTTTGTTCGACCCCAAGGGCAAAAGCATAGGGCAAAAACTTCTCAAAAATCTCAGGCGTAATATTTTCAGGAAACAGCGCGTTTAATCTCGCTTCTTCTGCAACAGACAGATAAAGCTTTAGACCTTCGGCATAATCTGCAAGGTTTTGGCCTTCTTTGGTGTATTTATTCATCGGAGTCCAGAACGCAACGATCATGCCGACATGACTTGCCAATGTCAAAATAGCGAGAAGTGCTTTTTGTTCTTCTGAAGCCCCCAGCCAGAATACAAGCCCCATTGTCGCCAAGGCCATCAGAATTGCATTTCTTTTTATGGCACCGTTCAGAGAGAAAAAATGTCTTTGGGAATTTTCTAATATCCTTTCAATTCCTGAAGTACTGGAGATAAAATTTCTTGCCACTTGTAAGGCTTTGGTTCTTTGAGATTCGCGAAACCCTGATTTGGGGAGTTTGACTATTTCCTCATCAATAAAGATGCTTTTCATACAAGACGCATAGGTGTCCGACTCTTTAAAATTCTTCTCTCTTTTTAAGATTAAGAATGTACCTTCTTCCGAAATACTCACATATCCCTTAACCGCCGTATTAATCAATTCGGAAGTGAAGGCTACATTATCAAATCCTTGTCTCCAAACGTAGCGTAAGAATGACGGGGTAATGTTTTCGGGGATGTCAAAGCGCGGGATAATAGTTCCCGGGGTATCGTCTCCATACCTTTGCCACATGACGAGCAAGTATGTGAACAGAGAAATTGTGCCCAAAATAAAAACAACCCATGCTTTGTTATCTTCAAGGAAAATCATAAATTTGTCGAATTCTGTTGGAACAATCATAATTCCTTTTGCAACGCCAACGGCAACCGTTAATCCTTCAAAGCGCCCCAGAGGTGTTTTTGTTTGTGCAAAATATTCATTTTTGTATATTTCGCCGAAATAGTTTTTCCCCTGCTGCCCGAACGCTCCTGTATAAGCTGCAGCCTGTGTAACTTCTGCCTCTACGGGGAACATTACTTTAATTGAAGCGGAGTCAATTCTGAAATCCCAGCCATTTCCTGTGACATTCCAGTATAGCTCATCTACATCGTCAAAGTATCCGATTGCGTGTTTGACTTTGTAAGTGATTGTGTAGACGTGCTCGCCGATAGATACGTAACGGTCTTTATTACCGATATAAATACGCGTTCCGTTCGACATTGAAGCCGTGTGATAATCCTCTGCCGTCCCGTCACGTTCGATGCCGATTATTTTGATGGGAGCTGAGACCTTATTGCCTAAACGGTCTTTGTAGCTTTCTGGAATATCACGAAATATGCCGCGTTTGATTTGAGCGTGTTCCGATGTCACGCGGATTGTTTCAGTAACTAAAACGTCACCGCTTTTATCTATGGAAGCGATGACGTCAAAAGATTTTATAACTTCCTCTGCGCGGGCTGCTTGCGCCGCGGTTAATTGAATGACACACAGGGCAAGGAGCAGAAGAATTTTTTTCATGTTAATTAAAGCTCACCTTTTGGACTTCACGATCCGCTTCGTTTTCAATTTCGAAGAATTCCTTCTTGGTAAAGCCACCCATTCCCGCAATGATGTTGGTCGGGAACTGGTCAATCATGATATTCAAGTCGCGAACTGTTCCATTATAGTAGCGACGGGAAAGCTGGATTTGTTCTTCAATACCTGAGAGTTCTGTCTGCAGGTTGGTAAAGTTCGCGCTGGCCTTAAGATCAGGATAGTTTTCAGAGACCGCCATGATGTTTCCCAAGAGGCTTGAAATTTGAGATTCCGCCTGAAAGCGTTCATCGCTAGAGCTTGCATTTTGTGCTCGAGCCCGCATCGCCGTGACTTTTTCCAACGTTCCTGATTCATGGGTCATGTAGCCTTTGACCGTTTCAACCAGATTGGGAATTAGGTCTGCGCGGCGTTTCAATTGTACATCCACGCCGGAGAAAGATTCTTCTGCCATCGCGCGCTTTTTGACCAGCGCGTTATAGATCGTTACGGCATAAACAACAGCAAAGCCGACAACTGCGAGTAACCCTAATGTTGCAATCATGTCTTTATTTCCTTTTCCTATATTTTTCGTGCCTTCTTGAAAGACTGACCTTTTTTCTTTTTGTTTCT
>QKCR01000002.1 GCA_003245575.1 Alphaproteobacteria bacterium
AAAATTCAGGCCGTGCTCCCGACAAGAAGCACGGCCTGATCTGTTTATATGATTGCTCTAATTAATAGGGCGATGACTTTATCATTTTGCGTGCCTGTTCTTGCCATTCCCTTTCGGAAGTTTTTCGTCCAGCCTGTTTTCCTCATCGCTATCATCTTCATTATTTTTGTTTTTCATGTCTTTGCGATCATTTTGCGCCTGTTTTTTCTCTGCCACCGATTTTTTCTCTTTCCCATTCAGTTGGTGGCGATCATTTGATTTGTCAACATGAGTCATGCCTGGTTTTTCCAGGCCGTTCGTTTTCGCTGAAGGATTTTTACGCTCATCCAATGTTTTCTGAGCAACGGTTCTTTTCGGTTCATTTTTGGACAATTTGACATTTTGCGGTTCTTTATTTTTTTCTCTATCCGGTTTTACTCCCACTTTTTTCTGGACTTTTGCTACCGGGTCATTACGCTTCTCATAATCAGATTCTTTTTTAAGCCTGTTGACAGTCTGTGCCCTAGAATCAGGAGTTTTGTTAGTAGACTTGGACTGTCTTTCGGTTTCAATTGGCTTCCTGTTCGCTCTGCCATCAGATGGTTCTGCAATGTCTTTTCCCGCCCCAATGATGTTTTTCCCCGAGGCAGTCTTCTTCAGCACACTCTTCTTGAGTCGATCTTGAACCAGAGAATTTTTGTCAACATTGGCATGTTCAGGATGGATATTACGATCTTTTTCATGTTGAAGTTTATCATAATTGACCACTGCCGATTTTTTAGGTTGGTCTGCATTTCTAACCATGAGCTTCAGGCCTGTTAAATAGTAGTCTTTTCCAGCACTAACTCTGGTGTACATCTGACCTTTGTGCCACCCGTTATCCTGTTTGAAGCGAGATGCGCCCTGAATACCATGACAGTTCCTGTCTGAATCAAAATGCAGGACGCCTGCATTATAATGAGCAAAAATTCGTGTGTAATTCCCTTCTTTGTTCCTCACCGGGATTTCAGCATATTCACCATCGACCATTACCAGTTGGATCGTTGAGAATCCCCCACGATATATACGGTCTGCATACACGGTCACTTCGATTGGTTGATAGGGATGGCCTGTCGTGTGAACTGAAGCGTGAGATATTGGTGGACGATATTCATAATAGCCTGTTCTTTGAACACCGGATGCGCATGCCGTAAGCGATAACCACATCAAAATCACTAATAGTTTTTTCATTCTGTTCATGACTCCCTCCTTACTCAAAGAATAGTATTCGGTGCCTTTGGGTCCCATACTAGGTGATGAGAGGAGATCCGGCATTGGATATCGGGGGCAATGTCGCTAGATGTCTAGCTTTAAACCCGATATTTGCAAGATTATCTTGCTGCAAGCATTAAGACATCTATCCGATTAATAATGCAGCTGTTTTTGGGGATATCAAGATGATTTAATCAACAAATATCTACTTCAAACATGTGTTTAACGGACAGCCATAATCAACAATAAGTTAATATGCTTGGCATTTCATAAGTGGATTGGAACAAAATGAATCCCAGTTGGAGGAAGAGCTGACTGTTGACCGATTTTTTTGGGAATTGCGTGTATCATGACACTGTAAATTCAAGCAATATCTTTTCAGCTTCAACTTCGCTGACATCACTCCAGTGCCGATAGGCTGATGCCACAGCAAAGGAATGACCACTCCTGATGTTGGGGCAACAGACCACATCAACTTTTTCTGATAAGCTTTGCACAGAATTCTCATGGCCGGTGGGGACAGCGACAATAATCTTTTTGGCTCCCGCCCGACGTATGGCGTCCACTGCTACTCGCATAGTAAATCCACTGGCTAGGCCGTCGTCGACCACAATTATTTCGTGCTTCACCATGTCTGGCATCGGCCTCTTTCTTCTTAAAGCAGCGACTCTCCTGACGACCTTCGCGCTCGTCTTTTCAAGGCCAGACGCAACTTCAGCCTTATCTAGGCCAACAGCCCTTATCATGGCTTCATTAAGCAAGTAACTACCATCAAAGGCTACTGCTCCGTAACCAGCCTCGGTGTTCCAGGGTAAAGTGATTTTACTGACAACAGCTACGTCCAGCTGACAGTTCAAGGCCTTGGCAAGGGGGACTGCTACCGGTAGCCCACCGGCAGGGATGGCCAATACCAAGGGATGTTGTAGATCGAGCTTTCCGACCAACATCGACAGTACCTGTCCTGCCTCGTATCGATCTACAAAGATACCGGTTCGGTCACGGAGTTTTTCAATTTCGTAGATTTGATCACCAATTGCGCCATCTAAGCCCATATAGAGATCCTAACATATAGCTAGCAATCGATCAGAACAAACCTAAACCAACTCATTTAAAGTGACCTGACCCCACAGATTTGCCCCAGCCCTATGTTAAGGTTATGGGGCAAATCTGTGGGGTCAGGTCAGCTGTCTTTTTCTGATCAAATATTACTCAAGAATACTGACGCAAATCTGAACGGAAAGCGTGTCTCAAAAAATTGGAGTCATGAATCGAGTAGGGTGAGGTGGGTTGATCAATACCCACCTCATCCCTCTCACAGAACCGTGCGTACGGGCCTCGTACACGGCTCCTGTCCATCCTCCCTCAATCACGCTGAGACAGGCGGGGTCTACAACGCTCCCTCCCCTGCA
>QKCR01000101.1 GCA_003245575.1 Alphaproteobacteria bacterium
ATAGGGTTCGTTCTCGGCAAGTTTGAGAAATACAGAAACAGGTGTATCCAGATCAGAAATAATCCATTGGGAATAGATTTGGGTTTTTCCCGCATCAAAATTCCTGAAGAATTGATTTTCCTGTTCCGATAAACCTGTATCCATGGTCACTTAAAATTTTATGATCTTTGAAGAATGTTGGCTGCATCAAGTGCTGCGTAGGTAATAATACCATCTGCCCCAGCACGTTTAAAGGCCATGAGCATCTCCATCATGGCAACTTCTTCATCAATCCAACCATTGCGTCCGGCGGCTTTAATCATGCAATATTCACCGGAGACATTGTAAGCAAATGTCGGTAAGCCAAAAGCTTGTTTTGTACGGTACAATATATCCAGATAAGCTAGGCCTGGTTTAACCATCACCATATCTGCACCTTCTTCAATATCAAGTGCGACTTCACGCATGGCTTCATCACCGTTTGCTGGGTCCATCTGGTAGGTCTTGCGGTTTGCAGGGCCTGCACCTTGTCCTAAAGAGCAGCCGGCTGCATCACGGAACGGGCCATAAAATCCGGAAGCATATTTTGCGGCGTAGGCAAGAATAGCAGTCCGCTCGCATCCGCTTTCATCAAGAGCAGCGCGTATGGCTGCAACTTGGCCATCCATCATGCCTGATGGGGCAATGACATCTGCCCCCGCTTCGGCAGCTGTGACAGCTTGCAGGGCAATATTTGCGATTGTTCTATCATTATCAACGTCATTATGAACGTGATCAAGCGGCCCACAATGACCGTGGTCAGTATATTCGCAGAAACAAGCATCAGCCATGATAACAAGATCAGGACATGTATCTTTAGCACGTTTCACCATACGGTCCATCAATCCGCCCTTTCGGAAGGAGTCTGTTCCCTCATGGTCTTTATGATCAGAAACGCCGAATAACATAACTGCAGGAACTTTTGCGGCCTCAACTTGCTTCAAAAGGGTTTCCATACTTTTTTCGGTTTGTCTCCAAACGCCGGGCATTGAGGATACTTCTTGGGGCTCACTCAATCCTTCATCCACAAAAATAGGGTAAATAAAGTCATTTGCTGTCAGGACAGTCTCTCGGACCAAACGTCTCATGGCATCCGAGCTTCTTAGCCTGCGAGGGCGTAAAATAGGTGAATATGGGCTTGTAGCCTGTTGTTCTGACTGTGTTTTTAGTTGTGTAAGGGACATATGTGGCTCCTTATATATGGAATGAGCTAGCATTAGGACGGATAGGGGGCTGTGTAAAGGAATTTCGGAAGAAAAGAGAAAGAAGTATAAAACTTTATAGAGATTTATAAGAAAATTTACTTTTTCACGACTATGATGCAAAATGGCTTCGGGAGTTCTCCCGATCTCAGCGTTCAACTTTTTACATATATGCACCCAAGGGGGTTCTAATGACGTCTCAATATTTTGAATCAATCCAGTTGATCGAGCGGCTGCACCGTTATTTTCTGGATGTGGTAAAGACCGAGCTGGACCGCAAGGGGATACAGGATATAAACAACGTGCAGGCGATGATCCTGCATAATATCGGTCGTGATGAAATGACGGTCGGCGAATTGACCTTGCGCGGATATTATTTGGGGTCAAACGTTTCATATAACGTAAAGAAAATGACTGAAAACGGATATATCGCGCAAGAACGTTCTGTGCACGATAAACGGTCTATTCGGGTAAAGCTCACAGACAAAGGAGCCGATCTGCACAAGTTATTGGATGAAATGTTCACCAGACATGAAGACAAGCTCAAGGCAATTGGCATCGAAGACCCTGATCTGGTCGACCTGAACCATACCATGAAACAACTGGAACGTTTCTGGGCTTCCCAGACATCTTTCTCTGGCTTGACCAGTCTGGACGACGAGGACTTCTAAATCGTGTCCCAATCCGCTCTGAATATCCTCTCGGGAAGAGAGGTTATTCTGGAATTCCATACTATCGGACAAATCGTCAAAGTTTCGGCAATTGATGCGGATACTGGGATAGAGGTTTCCATACAAGGGCCTGCGTCGTCGGGCGAGACTGTTCTAAAAAATAACGCCTTGCGACGTTTGATCTATGTGCTTCGGAAAAAAAATATAATAGACTAGATGTAGGTTCTGAGTACCTGCGTATGCATTGACCTGAGTAATTCGGGTGTTGAGAAAGTCTATACCGGATGTTCCGGTTTAAAAAATAACCTCGAAAGCTTGCACATATGATTAACCCGTCCAGAGACGCTTTGTTAGCCGCCATAATATTTTTATGTGCAACATTTGTATCTGTTTTTGGCGTAACATTATCGGCATCCCACGCCGTATTAAAGGAATATCAAGACAGAATTATCTTTGCTGGGAACCTGATTTCTCTTAAAGCCGATGGAGAGGTTTATAAAAGAATATACCTCCCTCAACATAAGAATAACTTTGATTATAGGCTATTTCAGTCTCCTTTCTACGACATCATAAAAGCAAACCCATCAATTGCATCTATTTATACTGTCAAAATGATAGGGGATACGCCTCATATTGTGACCGATCTGGCAGGGCAGTCGACGCCGGATGACGCGGTTCGTGACGATCAGGCTGATGTCATGGAGCCTTATCTGGAGGACATCCCGAAAATGAGG
>QKCR01000141.1 GCA_003245575.1 Alphaproteobacteria bacterium
TAACCCGGCAGGCGAGATGTACGGCATCGACCGACTGCGGACTGCCATCCGCAACAACGCGTCCCAACCGGCCGCCGTCCTGCATGCGGCCCTGCTGACCGACTGCGAGCAATTTTGCGGTCATGCGCTACGCCAAGACGACCTGACCCTGACGGTTGTCAAGATCAGCTGAAACGATCCAGTTACAGCATGAAACCCTGGAAGAAACCAAAAAAGTCATGAAAGACCTGCCCGGTATAAAGGTTGATATGAACCGTTTAACTGCTCTCTTGCCATGCCTCGTCACGCCCGGCTCGATGCCCCCGGCGTTCTTCACCACGTTATCGGACGTGGAATCAAACGCCGTGAAATTCTTACCGATGACATTGATCGCGATAATTTCCTTGCGCGGTTGTCTCTCCTCCAAAATCCCTTGACAGCTAAGCACGTGATTGTCTAAAAACAATCGATACTTCACAGCAGTTCGGTTTTGTCATTCCCGCAATGATTCTGGGCGGGAATCCAGGATATAAATTAGTGTAATGTTTTTTGGCCTTGCTCGTGCTCTATGAATTGTCGAAGCTTGGGTGGATTGTCTGGAGGGATAAATATGATTTTAGGGTGCCGGAAAATAAAGCCGTTTTTGTCAGTCGGATGCTGATGAATCGGCTTTTGTGTTGTAGGCTGGCGTTTCATGTGCTGGCCCCTGAACTGTCCGCCTGATGGAGATAAATAAGCATGGCAATAGATCTGGGCTGTGGTAAAAGTGTTCTGTTCATGAGCCTACTCGAACTAAATTCTGGAGATGAAATGACGCTCTTTGAGCGGACTGGCAGTCGATGTCATTTTAGTGATGACATCTTCTTTGATCGGTACATCATTACGCTGAGAGTGCACTGGGATGACATTAGGAACACAAACCCGGTCCTTGACTCTGACATCTACGAAAACGTCTCTGGCAGCAAAGGGCGTAGGTTGCGGAACGGGCCGTGGCATCACACGATGAAAAACTTCATTCCAGAAGAGAACCTGGCCGTTTATGATTTCGTCTTCCGGGAATTGCGGCTCCGTTTAAGCGCCAAGATGACGTTCGCAGTGGGCGTAAGCATGGACGCCATTATTGTCGGGTTAAATAGCAAGGAATTCACCCCCTGACCAGTCTAATGGAGCTGCCTGCAGTCTACATGGCTTCGCGATAATGCGACCTAACCATCCTCGCAGCTCATCAGGCGGGCGTTAACCTGAAATGAAAAGAGACTATAAGTATGACTGATGAAAAAGATTTAGTGACTGTGGTTGATCGTACGGCCTTCATTGAAAATTTGCTTAATCAAGTTATCGCTTATTATTGTGCACCGGCCAACGAACGTTTCATGTTATTTTGGAATGTAGTTTTGGATAGTTCAGTCATGACTATTGGGTCGAAGGCAAAAGTATCAATGGCAATTGCACAAGAGTTGGGCTTTAAGCTAAACCAGAAGGCAATTCATAAGGTTATGGCCTTGAGGAACGCATTTGCACACCACAAAACGGAATCTCATCCTGTTGTTGCAGGAGATAGCGTATATTATGATCTTCTTATTATCAGTCAATCTGGTCGTATTTCCCGTCAACGTCGGCAGGACGCACTTGATGAGTTTAAAACATATTATACTGAAGCTAAGGATTCTTTAGTGTCTTTGCTCGAAATCATCAAAGCAGACAAAAAAAGCGATACCGTTTAACAATTTTCTGCCGGATGCGCTGACCCGGCGGGAGTTATACAAATAAAACTGGGAATCATGGACTAACATATATGGCTACAGAATCTCCCGAGACTATATCAATTTTCGATAATTTTCTAAAGGTTTGGGCAATTGTCGGCCCTGTGCTAGCTGCTGTCATTACGGCGTGGTGGAATAGAAGAAATGAAGTTGACAACCGGGAATACAACAGAAACCGTGAAGAAGAGATCGAAAACAGAAAAATTAAAAATCAAAATCTCGACAAAATTATCGAACTAAAGCAAAAGAAAAGGGAAGAGATAAAAAGATCTTTAATATCATTTATAAGCTTGGCTTCAGAATGTCATAATATGAACATATCAAACAGCTTAAAAAATCTAACAGACTCGCGAATTGTGGAGGAACATTCAAGAAGAATTCAAGCGTTAAGTGACTTATTCCATGAATTATTCCTTTTGTCACCTCCAAAAGAAGTGCTTGATAAGGCACTGTCATTATTGAATTTCATTTCTACCACCCCATTTCAAAATTATCAAAATCATTCGTTGAACCAGGAGCTTTCACAAAAATTATCAAATTACAAAACAGGGCTCTTAACATCTGCTTGCACATATTTAAACCAAGAGGACAGTAATATATTGTCTTCATTAGGAAAATAAATTTATAGCCTACAAGGATTGACACGACCTGAAAGATCGATTCAATTCTTGGTTCAAGAAGGCCGCGTTTGGCAGGGATTCTTGAAATAAGGGGAAAGCTTCGGAAGATTGAAGGATGAAGGGAAAAACTCGGGGTAAAGTCTTGTTGAAACACAAGGCCTCGACTGGGTGCGCCTTTGTTGCTCTGAGAAGGGCCACTTCGCCGGGGTTATAGAACACCCTTCTGTTGCCCCAGCCGTTCTCTTTTTT
>QKCR01000019.1 GCA_003245575.1 Alphaproteobacteria bacterium
GCCAATGCCAACGCGCATAAATCAAACGAAACGCCGCAAGTAACATCTGCACCGACTATTCAAAAAGATGTTGTCCAAGATTATACCCTTATTCAGGATGAACAAACGCTTGTTGCGTGGATAAAAGATGCAGAAGAAACGGGCATTCTTGCATTCGATACCGAGACAACCGGTCTAACGCCCGCATTGGCAAAGCTGGTTGGAATTTCACTCGCAACCCGTGCGGGGCGCGCATGCTATATTCCTGTGGGGCACGGCAAGAAAGCTGACCTCTTGGGGGATGTGGGCGATCAACCGAAACAGTTGGAGGTCGCTGTTATACGAAAACATCTCGACCCGCTGTTTCGGGATATGTCTGTTTTAAAAATTGCGCATAACGCCAAATACGATGTGCAGATGCTCGATCTGGCAGGCTTTGCAGAAATAACGCCGCTCGATGACACAATGCTGATTTCATACGTGGTGGATGGTACGGCGCATCCGCACGGATTGGATGATATGGCTCTTAATTTCTGCGGCCATAAAATGATCTCCTACGATGAAGTGACAGGAAAAGGCAAATCACGCATTTCCTTTGCCGAAGTTCCCCTCGATCAAGCCTGTGATTATGCCGCAGAAGATGCAGACTTCACACTTCGCCTGCACGAAATTTTTAAACCGCGCGTAGCGGCCGAGAAAATGTCTGTCATGTATGAGGATATTGAACGCCCGCTTGTGCCCGTCATCGCGCGCATGGAAGAAACAGGTATTAAAGTTGACCGAAATGTTTTGCGCCAACTCTCACAAAACTTCGCCGACAGAATTGTAAAACTCGAGGCGGAAATTCATGAACTTGCAGGCCATCCGTTCAATGTGGCTTCTCCAAAACAGATGGGAGCCATTCTTTTTGATGAAATGGGCCTAACGGGGAGCTCCAAAACCAAAACGGGGGATTGGTCCACCTCGGCTGACATTCTGGAAAAATTGGCGGCGGAAGGTCATGTGATCGTCGAAAAGATTCTCGACTGGCGCCATTTGTCAAAACTCCGTTCGACTTATACCGAAAGCTTGCAGGAATCGATCAACCCGGAAAACGGACGGGTTCATACATCTTTTGCCATGGCTTTGACCAATACAGGTCGATTATCCTCTTCCGACCCTAATTTGCAGAATATTCCGATCAAGACTGAAGAAGGGCGTTTAATCCGCACAGCTTTTATTGCCGAAGAAGGCTGGAGCCTTCTCTCAGCAGACTATAGCCAGATTGAATTAAGGCTGGTTGCTGAAATGGCAGGGATCGAAGCCCTAAAGCAAGCCTTTATTTCAGGGGAAGATATTCACGCACGTACGGCTTCAGAAGTGTTTGGCATCCCACTGGCAGAGATCACCTCAGAGATTCGCCGTAAGGCAAAAGCCATTAATTTCGGCATTATATACGGGATCAGTGGCTACGGATTAGCCAAACAATTGGACTGTCCGGTCTCTGAAGCTGCCGCGTACATCCGTACGTACATGGAAAGATTCCCTGAACTAGGCCAATTTATGGAAGATTTGAAGGCTGAAGCGCGTGAAAAAGGCTATGTCAAAACAAAATTAGGCCGAAAATGTGTCGTGGCAGGCATAAATGACAAAATCCCTGCCCGCCGTAACTTTGCCGAGCGTCAGGCAATTAATGCCCCGCTTCAGGGAACGGCTGCCGACCTCATTAAGCTGGCGATGATCCGGATTGATCGTAAAATCAGGGAGGAAAACCTTCCCATGCGCCTGCTCCTTCAAGTCCATGACGAGCTAATTCTGGAAATAAAACAAGGGCATGAGGATGAAATGGCGGCAATTGTCAAAACCGAAATGGAAGCTGTTGCTGCGTTCTCAATCCCTCTGGTTGCAGAAGCCGGAATAGGGAAAAACTGGTCCGAAGCGCACTAAGAAAGCTCGGAAACTCAAAATTGGAGTCCATTAAAACTTTCTGTTTTGATTTCCGTGTGTTATCCTGATTAAAGGTGTCTAAAATTGGTGTTCTTTAGGTGGTCGGGGTATGAGTTTTTCTTACCAGCTTGATATTTGTAAAAAGCGCAATCCGCAAATAGGATTTACCCGAAACGTCCTGGCATTGGCCGCGACGTGCCTTCTTCTTATGTCCGCAGCTAAGCCTGCAGATGCCAGCCCTTATTCTGTGACCCCCTATGAAAACGTTATGTGCCCGTGTTGCGTGTTACCCGGTCAGATTATGTACGAAATGTTTTGGGGGGTTTTGAACTGGGCGGGTCAGGACGATTTGCACAACAAGTTCTACATCGAGAAAATGTTTGAGGATAGAATCGAGCCTGCCCTTAAGGATATGGCGGATGAACTGCATACGGCAGCTATCGCGCCTGCCCTGATGATTGGTGCATTTATTGATGGGCAGGCAGAAAATAACGCCTTAAATACCGTTCAGAAATTGAACGCAGAAACCATCAAGGACTATCATGTCAGCGATCAGATTTGTCGCGTCGGAACGGTCAGTCGCTCTTTGGCTCAAAGTGATGATAAAGCACGGACCGTACAGCTTGGTATGATGGAGGCAATGGTCGGTCGTCAATTGCTCAGAGATAATTATAACTCCGGCGATGCGAGTACAGACGGCGTCACGATCGGACGCTCTGTTGATAAAGTTGGCCGCTGGAACCAGCTGAAAACCAAATTCTGTGATCCGTTTGATATTAACCGCGGACTGGGCGGAACGGCTGCGGGTATCGAGAAATGTGAAGCCACAACCGATAAACAGGCCAACAGAGATATAGACGTCGCAAAAACTTTGGAGATTCCGAGTTCTCTTAATGTAAACTTCGATGAGACAACTCCGACCAAAACAGATGATGAAGAAAACCTGATTGCACTCGGGTCAAATCTATATGCGCATGATTTGTCGGTTAATCTCGGAGCCTCTGATTTGCATGCGCTTAAAACTAGCGCCAAAGATGAGCAGATCAAAAAGCTTTTTGACTTCCGTTCCCTAGTAGCTAAGCGTTCCGTGGCAGAAAACTCGTTCGCCGCGCAAGCAGGTATGAAAGCTGCAGGCTCGGGGGCTTCCAAAACATATATCGACAATATCATCAAGGAATTGGGATTAAGCAGTGCTACCGATATTAAAGCATTGATTGGAGACAACCCCAGCTATGATACGCAAATGGAAGTTTTGACCAAACGTCTCTATCAGTCACCGAAATTCTACGTCAATCTTTATGACACACCGGCCAACGTCGAACGTCAGAAAACGGCTCTGAAGGCTATTTCTTTGATGCAGGATCGCGATATGTACGAAAGCCTACAGAGATCAGAAATGTTGCTTTCGGTGATGTTGGAGTTGCAGGTCATGAAGGCACAGGACCGTTACTTTGGTAAGGGGCAGCAGGATCAATGATGGAAATAGTGAGTTCAAGATTGTCTAAAACCATAATGTTATCACTGCTTCTCGCTGCGGTGATGGTCTTGCCTTCAAAACAGGCAAAGGCGTATTGTACTTGTTGCTACTGCTATTGTATTTATACCTGTTGCGATATTGTATCGACAAACCAATATATTACTGATGCGTTTAACGACTATAGACAGGATTTCATTATGGACTCCTTCTATAAAAACCAGTTTCAAGACAAGGGATTAAAACCGATGTCTGATTCGCTACGCCAAGCTGTTTCCAGTATGGGTTTGATGATCGGTGCCTTCCTCGATGGGTATTCCGAAAACGCAGCTTTAGCCAGAGTTCAAAAGCTCAATGCTGATACTATGAAGGATTACCACGTCAGCGAGCAGATTTGTCGTGTCGGTACATTATCAAGAAGTCTGGCGGCAACAGAATCAAAACTCAATGCGCAACAGACGGTTATGTCTGCCCGCGCTTTGGCAAGAAACTCGGGACGTAAAAACAGTTCTGCATCATCCGGTCGTGGACGTGATAATTATGAACGTATGTTCTCCTTTGTTGATTACTACTGCGATAACATGGATAACAATAAAGGTTTGGGTGCAATTTGTAGACCATTGGGTAATGCCAAGGAAACTCGCGATGTTGAATACAACCGGGATATTGATTTCACCAAAGCCGTAGAAGAAAAAGCGACTCTCAACATCGATTTTACAGACAATGTTTTGACGCGCGATGAAAACACGGTTCTGAACTTGTCCAACTTCCTGTATGGGCATACACAAGAATCTTCCCGCATGTCTTCAAATTCCATTTCTGAATTTTCAGGCTCAATAGAGCTCTATGCACAAAACCGCTCTTTTATGGCGCGACGTGCTGTAGCACAAAACAGCTTCAATAAGATCATGGCTATGAAGTCCGGCGGAAGCGGCGCTTCCCAAACATACATTAATAACTTCCTCAGCCAATTGGGTGTGGATGCAGCGAACGCTCAAAAATATTCCGCAGGGAATTATCTGGGAACCAAAAAAGCTCCATATGATGATTTGAAGAATGCCAGCTATTACGCCCAGATGGGTATATTGTCGAAAAAATTATATCAGGACCCGAAATTTTTCGTGAACCTGATGGATACCAAGGCCAACGTCAAAAGAATATCAGCTTCAATGGAGGCTATAGATTTGGCACAGACGCGCGATATTTATGAGTCGACATCCCGCAGTGAAATGCTGATGGCAGTGTTGTTGGATCTTGAGGCCAGAAAACAGATTGATGAAAACAGCGGATCATTCTCTGATCCGTCACAATAGATTATGTCGGGTAGAATATAGAAATATGGTAGTTGTGGAAAAGATTGAGTGGATAGAAGGAAGGTTCGTATGAAAGTAGGATGCAGAAAACAAATCGTCGGCATATTGGCGGTCCTGACACTGTGCCTTGGCTTATCCTCACGCGAAGCAAAAGCGTGCGGATCCTGTACGGACTGTGCAACCTGGCAAATGCAGGTTCAACAGCAAATGCAGCTCCACGAAAACTGGATGATTACCGAATGGTGGGAAATGTACGTTAAGCCTGCCATGCAGAAATATACCGATGTTGTCAGAAACTCTCTGACAGCTGAAGCGTTAATGATCGGGGCTTTCCTCGACGGCGAAAGTGAATTGAATGCGTTGAGAACTGTTCAGGAACTCAATGCCAACACAATGAAAAGCTACCATGTGAGTGATGCGATTTGTAAGTTCGGAACATTGAGCCGTTCTTTGGCATCCTCCGAAAGTAATGCACGCGCTAATCAAATGGTCTTGTCCGAACGGTCCCAGAATAGACAGTTGGGCCACGACAACATGGCATCAGAAGAAGGAAGTGCGAATGACAGAATTGCGCGTTACAAGCAGTTCGTGTCAACATTTTGTGATCCGCAGGATTACGGTAACGCTATGAAGAGCGTATGTCCGACCGCGCCATCTGATAAAACCAGAAATCTGGACATCAACTATACACGATTGATCGACGCAAAAAGAACGCTTGATCTGGATATGACTTCCAATACAGCAAAAGCATCTCCGTCCAGTGATGAGGAGGCTGTGATTGCATTGGCCAACAACTTGTATGCGCATGATGTTTTAGAGCGTATTCCGGTTGACTCTCTTGAAGCAAAAGAACAGACAGATAACAGATCATCTTATCTGGACCAAAGAGCAATTGTCGCCAAACGCTCTGTTGCAGAAAACTCCTACAACGCGATCGTCGGGATGAAATCTAAAGGAAGTGCCAACTCCGGAACCTATATGCTCAAAGTTCTCGAGAAACTCGGGATTGCCTCTGCAGATGCTACAAAATATCTCGGAGCAAAACCGAGTTATGATGCTCAGATGGAAGTGTTGACGAAGAAACTTTATCAGGACCCGTCCTTCTATGTGAACTTAATGGACACCCCTGCCAACGTTGAACGTCAATATGCCGCGCTTCAGGCATTCGGTCTGATGCAACGTCGCGATATTTATGAATCAATTTTGAGATCCGAAATGCTGCTCTCGACAGTTTTGGAAATGGAAATCTCCGAATATCAGGATGAAGTCCAGAACCGTCAGAACCAGTAGAGTTAGTTAAACGATATGAAAGGTGCATGATGACCACATGCCGCACGACAGAAAGTAAGTATATCGCCCGCACGAAAGCTCTCAGCCTAGTGTGCGGATTTGCGATGCTTATGCTTTGCGGCGTATCACACGATGCGCATGCTGTTGTTCCGGATACGCAACAGGCCTTGTTGCAATTAACCGGAACCGGTGTCCCGCCGATGTCAAAAGTTGACCTGATTGCAGGAAAGAGTCAGGCGATCAGTGTACAGGCAGATAAAAAAGGGCAGTTCGCCTTTT
Source organism: Alphaproteobacteria bacterium (assembly GCA_003245575.1). GTDB lineage: Bacteria > Pseudomonadota > Alphaproteobacteria > Micavibrionales > Micavibrionaceae > UBA1573. The sequence continues at coordinate 6,262 of QKCR01000019.1, forward strand.
CCGGCCTGCAATATTTCTCATTTACTCCGCTAAATCTGACTTTGTCCTTGCCGGAACAAAGTACAGAAACGGTTGCCGTCAGACGTTCTCAACTCCACATAAATTTTGATCCCAACGGATCAACGATCAAGATTTTTGGAAATATCGCGCCAGCAGGATCAATAGCCGTCAACGTGGACGGAATTCGTGGGAATTCGCAGATTGCCAATGATAAGGGCGAATTTACAATCCAGACACAAACACCGTTGGGATTAGCAGACGGTACATCCCAGATTTTTGCCAACATCGCGAACTTGGGCGAAGCCTGCTGCCCTAAAATGATGGTACCTGTCTCTCCTGTACAGTTAATGATTTCGAGCGTACCTGTCCGTGAACCTGTTCCTCTTGCACCGGCACCTAAGGCTGGAGAAAATCCGGCAGCCAAAAAACCTGCAACTTACATGATGACGCCAAAACAGGATAAAGAAAATAAGGCGGTAGACACACCTCAACCGGCAGCACCTGAAAAAGAACAAAAGAAAAAGAGTTCTGCACCATATATGGTTTTAGGCGAAACAGAACAATCATTGGATGTTGAAATTATTAGTCACCAAACATCGGCTATCAGCTTCCCGTCTTCGACATATGATAGTACATGGGTGGGGGGATTCAAGAAATCTGCGGATATGCTCAGAAACGCAATCGCCTCACGGGCATTGATGATCGGTGCATTTCTTGACGGGCGTAGTGCAAACGCCTCAATCGGAGTCGTAAGATCCCTCAACGCAGAGACCATGAAAGACTACCATGTGAGTGATGCCGTCTGTAAATTTGGGACTCTATCAAAAGCAATTGCCTCTTCTCAGGATTTGGCTGATGCGAATAAACTCGTATTTAGCAAAACATTCCTCGACCGTAACGCACAAGCCAAGAACTTGCTGTATACGGAATCAAACCGTGCCATGGTCGACGTAATGAACGACTTCAAAGCGAAATATTGTGAGAAGGTCGGTGCAAACGGGGCGTTGGAAGGGTACTGTAACTCGATCGCAGCCACACCAGATTTGTACTATGATCGTGATATTGATTTTACACGCGTCTTTGATACGCCTCTGACGCTGGATGTTAACTATACCGACAATACTATAACAGATCAGGAACAAACCGTTCTGGCCCTGTTCCATAACCTGTCTTTAGTCCCTCCTGAGAATGGCACTGAGGATGGCGAAAGCATCGTCAAACAGGAAAAGAGTGATGATATGCAGGACTTGCACCAGATGCAGGCTGTCCGTGAATTGGTCGCCAACACATTCGCCAATCAGGTGGCAATGAAGGCAAAAGGAACAAACAAATCTGCAACTTACATGCAAAATGTTCTGACTAAATTGGGTCTGTCATCCGCAGATGCAAAAAAACTTATCACGGATAATCCGAGTTATTACGCGCAGATGGAAATCTTGACCAAGAAAATCTATCAGGACCCGTCCTTCTACGTGAACCTCTATGACACACCAGCCAACGTTGATCGCCAGAAAGTCTCAATGCTGGCAATCCAGTTAATGCAAGAGCGCGATCTGCTTGAAACCATGCGTCGTAAAGAAATGCTGTTATCCGAACTTCTGGAGATGAAAATCCGCAAAGCATCGAAACCGATAGAACAATCGGCAGTGAACTCCGATCTATAAGATAAGAGATGTAAAAGAAAACCCCGCAATCAGCGGGGTCTTTTTTGTCTTTCTTATTGTTTATCCAGCTTGATTTCGCCTGCTGCGAAAACGCTTTTGTCTTTACGCTCCATGATAATCACAGCACCCGCAGCATCATCTGATGGAGTCCATTCAAAATTGTAAGCGCCTTTTTCTCCGTGCCAATCAGGTAGCGCAGAAATATAGGAGACAACATGAAGGTAAACACTCTCACGTCCCATATTCGGGCCGAGGGTTGTCTTGTGAGAGACAGGCTTCTTATATTCAAATAGACTGACGAAGGCACGGTCATTAAAATCTTCGACAGGACCGAATGTCATCTCGGGCATATCTATGGTATAGGTGTTCTTACCGTTTGCCGTGATGTATAAACGCATCAAAGGGTCTGCCTTATTTTCTGCCAGCATCGTATCAATAACGCTGTGGAAGCGGAATCCCAGCGTAAATTTCTTGCCGTTGATAAAAATATCAGGCGTCGTACGACGACGCCACAGGCGCGCTGTATACATACCCTGCCGGTCGATGCAATCTTTACTGACCAGCGGATCGTCGGGCATAACGTTCATTAGGTCGACATGGCAGGCAATACCGATTACAGGAGTCTTTTGGACAAGATCATTAAAAAACTGGTCGACAGGTGCACAGTAAGCACAGGTCCAGTCCGAATAAAACTCAACCAGAATTGGCGCATCACCTATCTCGGTAGATAAATCCCGATCTTCAAACGGCCAGCGATAGCCGAAAATTTCAGTTCCTGCTGCCGCTCCGGATGCCGGAATTTTTAATAAATCAGCAGGTGTCATCAGACTGGGGTCAACCGGATCTTTCGGGTCAGGGGCAGTAGAACTTGCATTCGCTGTGGCGGCAGGGGACGGATCAGCCGCATAGGAAGGGCTGCTCAGTAAAATGATAAGAAGGAAAAGCACAGACAAGACATGTCTGACGGAAAGAAGTCCGTTTTGGGGGAGCATGTAAAACATTTAAAGAGTTTAGCAGCATCACCCCAAATCGGCTAGTCGTGACTTGGGCGGGGAATAATAAAATTCATATTGATCCGCAACCAACATCAAGCTACATATTCGTATGCCTATTGATTTACCCGTTTCCTGGCAGGAAATTCACTGCCTTTCCAAAAAGTTGTCCTCCAAGCTGAAGGCCAGTGGCCAAAGCTGGAATACCGTTATCGCCGTTACACGTGGCGGTATGGTTCCGGCGTGTCTTGTCGCCAGAGATCTGGACATCAGAGTGATTGAAACTGTATGTGTAGAAAGCTATGCGCATCAGGACCAGTCAGATGCAAAGATACTTTACGCGCCGGAAAACCTGGGAACAGGCAAAGGCTGCCTGATTGTCGATGATCTCTCGGATACCGGGAACACTTTCAAGGCACTCCGCAAGGCCTATCCCGATGCAACCTATGTGTGCCTGCACGTCAAGCCACAGGGTAAGCCCCTAGTTGATTTTTACGCTGAGGAAACAACTCAAGACACGTGGATTTATCTACCTTGGGAAGATCAGGATTTCCCGCCTCATATTATGGAGCGAATTGGCGGACATCTGGCTTAATAAACCGTATTTCGCCGCTCAGCACTTCTTTCATAAAACTAGTCAAACAAGAGACCTGACGGTCGCAGGCAAAAGAGTCTGTTCCTTGCTTCATGGCAGATGACAGAATTCTGAGCGCGGCTAGCTCTTCAACGCCCTTTGCACTGTCCGAAAACCGCTCAAGTAAGGGGCCGATTTCATATATATAAGGAATACCGCTCATAATTTTCTCGTTTTTGTCGTGACAGCTATGCTGATAAGCCGTTTGCAGACACGTCTATATCAAAATTTCACAAGAAATGTCAAAATTACCAAGTAAGCGGGTTTAAGCAAATATTAAACCAAGACTGATACTATTATATATAGTAATATATAATATAAAATAGTTATATATAAGGGCTGG
>QKCR01000134.1 GCA_003245575.1 Alphaproteobacteria bacterium
GAAGCCACAACAGACACGGCAACCTTTCGCTGCGTTTGCGGAAAAGGCACCTATGTCAGAGCCTTAGCCCGTGATTTGGCCGAGAAATTAGGCACTAAGGCCTATATTTCGACCTTAATCCGCGAAACTGTCGGCCCTTTTTCGCTGGACTCTGCAATTTCTCTGGACATTTTCCGCGAAATGTCCGATAAAGCCGACCTTGAAAGCAACGTGCTCCCTGTCGAGGCCGTACTGGACGACGTCCCGGTCGTGTCCCTCACTGAACAGGAAGCCATGCGGGTCAGAAACGGAAACAAGATCACTTTTATTTCCCGCCCTGACATGGAACGACTGGTGAAAGCCGGTTTAAATCCGAAAGCCCGCATGTTGGAGTTAGCTCTTCTGAAACATAAAGATATGCCCTTGGCGATCGCAGATGTTGAAGGAGTAGAAATCCAGCCGGTGCGCGTATTTAATTTATAACCCCTGATTGATGGGGAAAATGAAAGGAAAAAACGATGTCGATTACTGCTGAACGTAAAACCGAAGTCATTAAAGACAACCGCAAAGCGGACAATGATACAGGGTCTCCTGAAGTTCAAGTTGCGATTCTGACCGAACGCATCAACAACCTCTCCAAACACATGGAAACCAACAAAAAAGATTTCTCCAGCCGTCGTGGTCTGTTGGCAATGGTTGCCCGCCGCCGTAAGCTGCTCGACTATCTTATCAGAACCAACAATGACAGCTACAAAGCTCTTATTGCTAAACTCGGTATCCGTAAGTAAGTCGGAAAAAACTATTCAAAAATTAAGGAGCCAATCGGCTCCTTTTTTACATGTTATTTGCCAACTCAAGAGGCCTAGGCTTCGCAGCCAACTCCGTTTCAGATGATTTGGGAGAGAGCATTTCATCTTTCACAGCTAAAATTGTATCCATAGATAATCCTGCCTTCGCCATAACCTGATCTGACACAATTCCTTTTTCTGTGTTCGCCAAGGCATACTGGGTCTGTTCATTTTTATCACCCGTCATTAACCGTGTCACAAGATCACGCATGTGCAGATCATCATGCCCCGAACGATGTAGCATCCATTGCTGGGCCACGACCGTATTTTTATTCTCCGGCATTTCTGCCAACTTATTTAGCGCATCCTGTCTGAATTCAGGATCTTTCATGCGTTTAAGAATTTCATCACCAATGGCCTTGGTATCCATACCTTCCAAGCCGTGATCCTTGGCATATTGAGCCATAGCTTGCTCGGTAACTTTCCCAATTTTACCGTCAACTCCATATTTGCCGAGATCGTACCCTCCGACATACAGAACCGCCTGAATTTCCTGATCTCTTGGCTGCGCAATCATAACATCACCCCTGATAAGATAATTTCCTATCAAGAGTATAAGGAAAAACGCCAAATAAATGATTAATATGGAATCTAACGCGGGATATAAGCCGAAACAATTCCCAGACCGATCCCGCAAATGACAACAATAAAGCCAAGTTTCGGGTCAGACGGATCGTCCCTTTTCATCCAGTATTTATGCAGTAAATATAGCCACAGCGTATAAACAGATACAATTGCCCCGAATAAGCCCGGATTTTCAAGATAAGATAAAGCCAATCCTTTTGTCACAACAACAGCCACAAACAAAAGGCCATTCACAATACCTGCTGTTTTCCATTGCCCTGAAACCATCCCCGCAGTCCGTCCGGATATACGGTGCCCCAATAACCACAACCCCGCAGTGATAAACATCACAACCGAAAAGATAAACGCAATTTTGAGAACCAGCTCAAAAGACGGAACCCCGTTCATGCTCAAAGAAAACAAAACATCAGAGATTCCGATGAATATTATAACAGGCAAGCTAGCCAGAATAACCTGAACACTGACCGCATTATGCCGCATTCTGAACATCGCAATAGAACTCAAGCCGATAAGAGCCAAACTTGACCAGAACACATACGGATTAGACGTCAAACGATCCCAATATCCGGAAACAATCAACGGCCATACAAAAAACAGGAGAATATTTCTGAATTGTGAAACTCGGGAAATTGCAGCCGCCGAATAATGGCGTGACGCATTAAACGATGTCATGTCTCCGATTGCCGCCGCAATACCTGCTGCTGCAACACCGCCGTAAAACATCAGGCTTTCGTTCCATGAAAAAAAGAGCATGACAGGCAATAAAATCAATGCCGCAAAGAGAGATCGCCAGAAGATAAAAACATCACCACGAAGCTTGAAAATGTCATTACAGATAAAATAAAAGGCAGCGATTACGCTACACAGGAAAGTAAAGAACAGCCCCATCATTCAGACTGACATCCCCTTTCACCGCAATCCTGAGCCTCAACCTCAAGAAAAGCATGATGAATACCAAAAGATTTCGCCAAACCGGACTTGAGCCGCGCTCGCAATTCATCGGCAACCTGCCCCTGTGCCATCACAACATGAGCTTCCACTGCTGAGTTATGCTCATCTAAAGCACGCAGATGGAAATGATGAATAGATAAAACGCCATCAACCGCGAGGATATGATCCTGAATAGCTGTCGATTGCGCACTATCCTGATTTCCGTCAATCAGAATATTGGCAACCTCAAAAACATGCCCCCAAACATGGCGAATAATATAAACAGAAATTGCCAATGTAATCAGCGGATCAACCCACCACCATCCGAAAGCAATAATCAAAATCCCGGCAATCAAAACGCCGACCGATGACAAAGCGTCTCCAAGATTATGCAGATACGCCGCACGAACATTCTGGGAATGCTGGGCATCATGATATGTCAGAGCCACTGTGCCAAGATTAACAATAACGGCGATAATAGAGACCCAGACAACAGTCCATCCGACTACAGGCTCAGGAGAAATCAAGCGCATGCAGGCCTCAAAAATCAGCCAAACAGACACAGTCAGCAAAATCACGTAATTGGTATAAGCAGAGAGTGTTTCGACTTTCTTGTAACCGTATGTTCTACGACTGTCCGGAGCACGCCGCGCAATCTTTCTGGCGATCAAAGCCAACAACAATGAGAATGCATCAGAGAGATTATGAAGAGCATCCGCAACCAAAGCCAGAGAGCCGGAGAAAATCCCCGCCAACACCTGAACAACCGATAACAGGACATTCACCCCCAAAGCGTATGAAAGCTTTACATCCCCGGAATTGTGGGAATGGGAATGGGAATGGTTATGGCTGCAAGACCCTGAATGATGGTGATGACCGTGATCGGACATTATGCTGCCAGCTTATCCGCGAGGTAATATTTGGCAATCCGCTTGCCATCCTCGTATTCCAATACAAGTGGAGATCCTGTCGGGATTTCGGTTTCATTGATATTCTCTGGTGTATTTTCACCAAGAATAATCAACAATGCCCGTAATGAATTCCCGTGAGCTGCAACCAGAATATTTTTCCCTGCATCCATTTGGGGTTTGATCTCCGCATTAAAGTAAGGACGCACGCGCTTTTCAACGACGTCTTGAAGACTTTCCCCACCCGGAGGTTGCACATCGTATGACCGTCTCCAGATATGAACCTGCTCATCACCATATTTCTGACGTGTCTCATCTTTATTGAGGCCTGTTAAATCTCCGTAGTCGCGCTCACGCATATCATCATGCTTGATCATCGTGGAAATCAAACCGTCCTGCCCCGCTTCCTTCAAAGCAATCTCGGCAGTCGTATAAGCGCGTTTTAAAGTAGAGGTAAAAACCTGATCGAAATGAATACCTGCCTTAGCCAAATTTTGTCCCGAGAGTTTAGCTTCGCTAATCCCTTGCTCGGTCAATTCAACATTCTGAAAGCCTGTAAATCGATTTTCCAAATTCCATTGGCTTTGACCATGGCGCATAAGAACAAGATAAGATTTCGACATAAAAATACTCCTGATAAATGTTATCAGGAGTATAGGTAGAATGGGTCTGAATATCCAGTATTTATAAAGAATATTCTATATTACCAACTGAGGCTCCCGACGCGGTATGTCAGAATCTCTTATTTCTTCCCACGCTTCACAAACAGTCGTGATGCTATCGGATAGCTCTTTGGAATCGTACAAAACACTTTCATTCTTGGCAATTCCGGAGGCAAGTACCGCCGATACTGGTGACAACTTCACATCCTGGCCTGGAAAGTCCTGACGAAGCGTTTCTTCAAGTTGATCTTTAAGGGAGAAAAGCGACAGATAAAAATCGTCAGAAAGCTTACGCCCCTGATCCAAGGCATGTTTCATCGTGCCACTTTCATATTTGCCACAAAGAGAAGGTTTTTCAGCATCAAGCTTCTTCAAAAGTAAAACAGCGGAACCATCTTGCCTAAATATATCTAGTAACTGAGTATTGGAATTCATCAGTCTACCGTACAGAGATACACCTTTGGCTAACTGTTCAGTGAGAGAAGCCGCACGCGGACTTAATTCGATTTGAGGGGGTGTATCAAGCTTATCCGCATCAATATCCTTAGCAGGAGCTCCGCTGCAAGCCGTCATAAAAGCCAAAGAACTCACAGTAACCAAACGCTCAAATGTATTCATCTTACTTTACTCCTAAAAAGGCCTTTGGCCCAATTTTCTTCAAGACATGAAAATTGAGACGAGAATACGCTTTTGATGTGATTATGTCAAGAAAATGGGTTTAAGGAGTGCGCCCCATGCAGAATTGCTGAACGGCTTGAAAATCAGGAACAGCCCCTTGTGTCTGCTTCATGGCACTCAAGCGATCCTCATTAAGCTGATTTAACAAACCGGGCAATCCGTTTCCGGTAATGGACTGGGCATCTTTGAGCGCAGCCATATTGTAAGCTTGGGATTCTTTTTGGAATTCACGGTTAGCCAATCCAACACTCTGACCTGTAATTTCTCCGGAATTGACACGAAAACACACAGCATCAACTTTATCTTTTGGGGAATCAGGATTTTCAACCGTCTGTTTGGCTGCCTTGATTTCTCCGGCAACCTCGCCGATCTTCCCATACGCTTGAGTATAAGATCCATATAAGGCATCCACACCTTCGGAACCTGAATGCTCGGGAATCTTAACCTCGGTGGCATGCACGCTTCCCGCAAAAGCAACGGAAAGAAGCCCCCCAACAACAGTTTTAGAAAAATCACTCATAAGAAAACCCTACATCAATACAGTCTGGAATACCGTCATATTACCAAAACCCATAGAACACCATATCAAATTTTAATGATTATGTCAAAAGATCGCTATTCCTTGACATCATTCACGCCCCATGCGACAAGAGTCGCCAAGAATTGGGAAAAAGCCATGTTTGGCCAGATCGGTTGACGGTTAATAACAGAATACAGCTGTTATTAAGTGTCCACCGAAATCCCCAAAAAACTTTTTCCGTTCTGCGATAAATTTCCATTGGGGAAATTTGTCGGTTTTGTCATACATATGAAAGGTAATTTAAATGTTTAATACTTTCCGCAAAGAAATTGATTTTGCAGGTAAAAAAATCGTTCTTGAAACGGGTAAAATCGCACGCCAAGCCACTGGCTCTGTTGTTGCATCTATGGGCGACACCTCTGTTCTCTGTACAGTCGTCGCTGCAAAGAACATTAAAGAAGGTCAAGATTTCTTCCCTCTATCTGTTCACTACCAAGAAAAATTCTACGCAGCAGGACGTATTCCTGGAGGGTTCTTCAAACGCGAAGCAAAACCATCTGACAACGAAACACTGACATCCCGTCTGATCGACCGTCCGATCCGCCCATTGTTCCCAGAAGAATTCCTCAACGAAGTTCAAATCGTTTGTACATGTATGTCTCACGACGGTGAACATTCACCTGACATCGTCGCAATGATCGGCGCATCTGCTGCTCTCTGCATTTCCGGTATTCCATTCATGGGTCCTATCGGCGGATGCCGCATCGGATACAAAAACGGTCAATACCTGATCAACCCATCCATTTCTGAAATGGAAGGCTCTGTTCTCGATCTGGTTGTTGCCGGTACACAAGAAGGCGTTCTGATGGTTGAATCAGAAGCAAAAGAATTGGCTGAAGATGTTATGCTCGGTGCTGTTATGGCAGGCTGGAATGCTTTCCAACCTGTTATCAAAGGCATCATCGAATTGGCTGAACAAGCTGCAAAAGAGCCTTGGGATGTCGCAGGAAAAGACCCTGCGATCGTTGCCTTGTCTGAAAAAATCAAAGCAAAATATGGTGCCGGTTTTGCCGAAGCCTATAAAGAAAAAGTCAAACAAGACCGCTACGCAAAAGTCGGCGCAGTCAAAGACGCAGCAGTTGAAGAATTTGCATCCGAAGAAATCGGTAAAGACAAAGTTTCTGCAATCTGCCACGCATTGGAAGCTGAAGTTGTTCGCGGACAAATCCTCGACACAGGTTCCCGTATTGACGGTCGTACAACCGTGGACATCCGTCCAATCGTTTGCGAAGTCGGCGTTCTTCCACGCGTTCACGGCTCTGCCCTCTTCACCCGCGGTGAAACTCAGGCTGTTGTTGTAACGACACTCGGAACTGGCCAAGACGAACAAATCATCGACGCGATCACCGGCGAATACCGTGAAAGCTTCATGCTCCACTACAACTTCCCACCATACTCTGTGGGCGAGTGCGGACGCATGGGTGCTCCTGGACGTCGTGAAGTCGGACACGGAAAACTCGCATGGCGCGCGATCCACCCGATGCTGCCGACAGGCGAAGACTTCCCGTACACATTGCGCGTGGTTTCCGAAATCACCGAGTCTAACGGATCTTCTTCTATGGCAACCGTTTGCGGTACATCCCTCTCTCTGATGGATGCTGGTGTTCCTCTCGAAAAACCTGTTGCAGGTATCGCGATGGGTCTGATTAAAGAAGACGCAAAATTTGCAGTTCTCTCTGACATTCTTGGTGATGAAGATCACTTGGGCGACATGGACTTCAAAGTGGCTGGTACAAAAGACGGTATTACCGCTCTTCAAATGGACATCAAAATCACGTCTATTACCGAAGAGATTATGAAGATCGCTTTGAAACAAGCTCAAGACGGCCGCTTGCACATCCTTGGTGAAATGGCAAAAGCTCTGAGCCAGTCTCGCGGAGAAATCAGCCAACACGCCCCACAAATGGCTGTGCTGAACATTCCAACCGACAAAATCCGTGAAGTCATCGGAACCGGTGGTAAAGTGATCCGTGAGATCATCGAAAAAACCGGAACCAAGATTGACATTGATGATGACGGTACCATCAAAATTGCAGCTGTTGACGGCAATGCAATCGACATGGCAATCGAAATCATTAAAGGCATCACAGACGAACCTGAAATCAACCACATCTACAACGGTAAAGTTGTTAAGATCGTTGACTTCGGTGCTTTCGTGAACTTCATGGGCTCCCGTGACGGACTGGTTCACATTTCTGAACTCGCAGACCACCGTGTGGCAAAAACCACCGACATCGTCTCCGAAGGTCAGGAAGTGAAAGTCATGGTCACAGGCTTTGATGAACGCGGCAAAATCAAATTGTCGATGAAACGCGTTGATCAGGAAACAGGTGAGGCAATCGCGCCAAAACCGAAAGAGCCAAAGACAGAAGAAAAAGAAAGCGCTTAATTAACCGAATACAAAAACCTCCCTTCGGGGAGGTTTTTTCTCGGATAAAATTTCATACAATGAATTTAACGCTCCCCCAATTCCTGATCCACTCACCGGATAAATCAAAACTCCATAATTGGGGAATTGATTTCCTGCATTTCGGATTCAAACAAGCCTATGCTTGCCTGTTTGGCGGCGCACTTTTATTCGGAATATTACTCAGCAAATTTTTTTGGCCCGAAGATTTCATACTGGGCAGATATGATTTCCTATTTATCTACGCCTTTCTCATCCAAGGCCTTTTTCTCGCGTTCAAACTTGAGACATGGGAAGAAGCCAGCGTAATTTTTGTCTTCCACATCGTGGGCACAATCATGGAAGTTTATAAAACCTATATCGGCTCATGGATATATCCGGAAGAAAATCTGATCCGCCTTGGTGGCGTCCCGCTCTTCTCGGGTTTCATGTATTCCGCAGTCGGAAGTTATATCGCCCGTGTCTGGCGTATCTTTGATTTCAAATTCACCAACTACCCGAAAAAATCCCTAACCGCCCTTCTCTGCCTGCTGATCTACCTAAACTTCTTCAGCCATCATTTCATCTGGGATTTCCGCATCCTATTATTCGCAGCAACTTTGATACTCTTCCTCAAAACCCGTATTTATTTCCGCCCTAACGGAACACATTATTGGATGCCTTTATTATTGGGCTGGGGGCTGGTATCCTTCTTTATCTGGATAGCAGAAAATGTCGGAACATTCGGAACTATCTGGATATACCCGAACCAGAAAGACGGTTGGCATCTGGTCCCGATTGCGAAAATGGGATCATGGTATCTGCTGATGATTATCAGTTTTGTATTGGTTACATTTATTCATAAAGAAAAGAGCGATAAAAATGCCCCTAAAACTCCCTAACATCATCGGTCACCGCGGTGCCGCTGCTTATGCACCGGAAAATACACTTGAGAGTATCCAAACTGCTGCTGATATGGGCTGCAAATGGGTCGAGCTAGACGTCAAACTCTCAAAAGACTCTGTCCCGATGATTTTTCATGATGACGATCTTGACCGCACCACCAACGGCCACGGCCCTTTTGCGGACATGAAGTTCGAAGACCTCCGTGATCTGGAATGCGGCCACTGGTTCTCCGAGAGCTTTTCAGGGATCAAAATCCCGACACTGGAAGAAGCCATCGAAATCATCCTTCAACGTGACTTGGGCGTTAATCTCGAGATTAAACCGTGCCCCGGTCGTGAAGTTGAAACCGCTGAAGCCATGCTTGATGTGCTCTCACAAATCTGGGATGACCGCGACCGCTTGCTGATCTCAAGCTTTTCACATGTCTCCTTGGAAACCTCTCTCGACATGGCGAATGACTGGTATCGCGGCCTGCTCCTCGAAAGTGAACCGATGGAAAACTGGAAAGAACTGGCGGACTATCTGGAAGTCTCCACAGTCAATATTGACGGACGTACTGCCAATCGCGAACTGGTTGAAGAAATCATGGACACGGAACGTCAAATTCTGGCCTACACCATCAATGACCAACAACTGGCTCGCACACTTCGCCAGTGGGGCGTCGATGCACTCTTCACTGACGATCCTGACACCGTAAGCGAAGACCTGTTCAAGGTACATTAGGATTTAATAAATGACCCTTGATATAATTCACTTCATCGGACTCTTTTCGGCTCTCTTGGGATCATCAACACTGGTGATCTACATCTACACGATGATCAAAGGTCAGACACGACCACATATTTTTACATGGCTAATCTGGTCTATTCTCTCATCTATTGGATTTGCCGCCCAACTGTCTGAAAATGCAGGCTCAGGATCATGGACTCTCGGGTTGGTCGCAGGCCTCTGCGCAACCATAGCGCTCTTGTCAATTAAGTACGGATCAAAAGACCTCTCACGAAAAGATGTCATCGCTCTTATCTGTGCACTTTCTGCGTTAATCCCGTGGTTTATTTTTCAAAGTCCGACACTATCAGTAATTTTAATCTCCCTAATCAACACCATCGGATTTTATCCGACCTTCAGAAAAAGCTGGAATAATCCATATCAAGAAAATCTACTACCCTATGCACTCTCCTCAGTGGCTATGGCACTTTCCCTTCTGGCTCTAAATGAAATCACAGTGACAACATCGCTTTACAATATCACAGTGGCTTTCAGTAACTTGATTTTTGTTTTCTACGCACTCTGGAGACGTAAAAGGACATCTCTCGTATAAAAGTTTCAAAAACCGCACGACAGAGTCACATTTTTTCTTTACAATATTTTAGAATATTATATGTTACTATATATT
>QKCR01000100.1 GCA_003245575.1 Alphaproteobacteria bacterium
TAAACGGACAATCCCATAGAAAAATTATTCTGTGTCCTGACTCGGCACATGGGACAAATCCGGCAACTGCTGCAATGTGCGGCTATGAACTGCGCGTTATCCCGACCAAAGAAACAGGCTGTGTCACACTTGAAAACTTTAAAGCTGCACTCGGTGATGGCAAAGATGTGGCTGGGATGATGGTAACCAACCCCAATACTTGTGGTTTGTTTGAAACTGAGATTGCAGAATGCGCAAAACTATTGCACGAAGCCGGTGGCTATTTCTATTGTGATGGCGCAAACTTTAATGCACTGGTCGGGAAAGTTCGCCCTGCCGATTTCGGAGTTGATGTCATGCACATTAACTTGCATAAAACTTTTTCTACGCCACACGGTGGTGGTGGACCGGGATCAGGGCCAATTTGCGTGGCAGACAGCCTGAAAGATTATCTACCAGTTCCATGCGTTATTAAGCAGGGCAATCAATACCGATTGGAAACCATGGGGGATCGCCCGTCTTCGTTCGGTCGTCTCAAAGGGTATCAAGGGCAGTTTGGTATGTTTGTCAGAGCCCTGACATACATGATGTCCCACGGTAAAAACGGACTGCGGCAAGTTTCGGAAGATGCGGTACTCAGCGCCAATTACATTTTAGCCAAGCTCAAAGGGGCGTATCACGCACCGTTCGGAGATAAGACGTGTATGCATGAATGCTTGCTGACGGATAAAGTCCAGAAGGAGCAGGGCGTCACAACATTGGACATCGCAAAGACTTTAGTTGAAAACGGAATCCATCCGATGACGGTTTATTTTCCGCTTGTTGTGCAGGGGGCTATGCTGATCGAACCAACTGAAACCGAGAGCAAAGAGGCTATAGATACGTTCATTGATGTGATGAAAAAAATAGCGGCAGATACTCAGGGTGGAAAAGCAGAAGAAATTCACGCAAATCCAACGACAACGCCTAGAAGAAGGTTGGACGAAGTTAAGGCAGCGCGACAGCCGATTTTACGCGCTGGAAGTTAAATTATATAAATAGGTTTCAAAATTTATTTGTAAATAAAATCAGTATGATGGCGCTTATTTTCCAGTTCTTAAATTTGCAAAAGTGGATTTCGGAATGGTATGATTCGAGTATGAAAAAACCAAATAAAATATATAGAAAACTGGGTCCTAAAACTGCCGCAGGCAATGCGTTCAGAAACGCTCATTATGCTCAAGCTCCGTCTCTGAGATCTGCCTTTAGAGGTGTTGAGTGGGTTATAGCGGGCACGTTTTCCGGCGCAACGCTGTGTAAGTTATGGGTACAGAAATTAATGGCGGCTATGTCCGCGATGAAAGTTCCTTATAAAGGGAAAAGGTTGAGCACCTTGTTTGCCATGATGGCTGGAGTTCGGCGTGCGCCACTTCCGCAACCCAATCCGGAATTAAGGTAAATGCGCCGTAAGTAGTTGAATGCTAATGTTTTTCTTCAAGAGAGCAAGCTAGGGACGGCCAATTAATATTGGTCGTCCTTTTTTACTTGCATATAGGGATATATGGGTATATATATTTCGCTAGATAGGAGATAGAGATGAGTCTCTCGAAGCCAAACAAACATCTACCTGAGTTGCGAACGGTCTGGACCGGAACCGCGCCTTCAGATGCGGCTTTGGCAAATTCTCTTATCAGAGCACGTAAGACTGTTGTCGCAAACGATGCTGTATTCTCCCCTAAAAAATCTTTCAGACTGTCGATGATGCAGAATGCTCTGGATGTCACTGAACATTCTGTTGAAGCAGCTAAGCCGCAGATGAAACCAGCGCAGCCTCAAATGAGGATGCCGTCAATAATGGCAATGGGTGGGAAAGATAAGATTTTCCGCGATGCAGCTGACTCTGTTTGTCGTCAGGGAAGACTTGGTCTGGATCAGACGCGCAATTTGTATCAAACATGGGGGCAGGACCAACATAACCTGCCGAAGACAGCTTTCAGGCTGGATGCGTCTATGATGGCACGTCCGGCAGCCAACGCGCCACATTACTATGATTCAAAATCCGTGAAGGTGGGTGGACCATCTATCTTGAACGAATTGTTCGGTGCAATGGTTACACCATTCAAGTCGCCTCTACGCAACACAGGCATGTCTTTCAAAGTGCGCCCACCACAAATGGCGATGAAAGCATCTATGCCAATGTTCGTTCCAATGTGGGCAGCATAATTCTCTGAAAATCTTTTGTGCCTAAGCAGGTTGCTTGACTTGATCGCTGGCGCGTGATGAGTAACGTACCTTGTCATCGTCTTGCGTGACAGCTGTGGCATCGTTTACTTCAGCGGTCGTTTCGTCTTTTTCATCGAGTTTAGGGAGGGTGTAACGGATATGTCTATCACGTCCGCCTTCTTTCGCTTCATAGAGTGCCAAATCGGCATAGCGTAAATACGTATCCAGATCCAAAATCTTTTGAGGATGGCATACAAAATATCCAACACTCGTCGTATATTTCAAGGAGCCCTGTGTACCGTCATTCAATGTGTAAGAACATGTATTGTTTCTGACAATTTCCAGCAAGCGATCCAGAATATGGGATGCAGCCTTGGGGGATGTGTTCCCGAGAATAAGTGCAAATTCTTCACCGCCGAGACGTGCGACAATATCAAACGGGCGAAGGGCGGATTTAAGAGTCTTGGAGAAATGTTTCAGAACTTCATCTCCGACCTCATGACCGTATGTATCATTTACGGATTTGAATTTATCAAGGTCGCATAAAACAACAGTAAATGGCTTGTTCTCGGCTTGGGCTTTTTCAAAGAAAGCTTCGGACTGTTTGTAAAAAGCGCGTCTATTGTTCAATCCTGTCAATGTATCTTCCATAGCCTGTGAAATAATTGTGACATGATACTCATCAAGTTTTTTGATAATAGGGCGGAAGATAAATAAGGCTTCGAGAAGAATAACAAAAATAATTCCGCCCGACATATAGAGCTGGATGTTCATAATAGATTGGATTTCGTCAATTGTCTCTTTTTGGAAATCAGCTTGAGCCGCATTAAGAAGTTCAATCAATAACCGGTCTTGACCGCCGTTCAATTGTTCCAGGACGCGTTGACGTTCCTGAGAGGAGCTGGTTTCGCTAAAGTTTTCAAATTCTTTAGAAAATTTCAGATATATGGACATTTTTTCGGCGATAGCGAAACCATCCTTGAAGTAATAACGCCCTAAGGTCTCTTTTGCTTTACCGACTTCAAAACCATCCGGTGTATTAATGTATGAAACAACTTCACTGTAAGAGTTTTCGAGCTTCTCTATAGACTGCTTCATAAAGATGTAATCATAGCGCATGGAGTCGTTATAATAGTCACTGGCATATCTGGAAATTTCCATGACCAGAATACTCTGTGATCTTAATTGGTAAGTGATTTCTGCACGTTCCAACTGTGTATCGCTGATGTAATTTGTAATCGTATGGGAGACAAATGTAAAAAGCGCGATCATAGACAGTGCGAAGATATACGCGAATGTCAAAAGTAAGGGGTAATTCTCGCTGGAATCCCCTTTGAATACGACGGCAAAAAAGTTCTTGATTGAATCCATGATCTCCCCAAGGCTCAACTTTTATTAGAAAACATTTTATTTAATAACAGGTTACTTGGGCATAGGTTATTCAAAGAGAATGCGATAAGCTGGAAGAAATAGGCTCAAAAATTAACAAGGTGTTAAAGAAGGAGTTGAGTATGATTCTCGATACGCCCTCGTCAAACTGGAATGATCGACAGAACGGATTGTCTGCCGAATACATCATTATCCATTATACGGGCACCAAGACGGCGGATGAGGCAAAGAAAAGGTTTCTGGATACCGACCCTCAGGATGGGGTGGGGCGCATCTCGCCGCACTATATGATCGGTGCGGATGGTGAAATTTATAAATTTGTAGAGGAAGATAAGCGTGCTTGGCACGCGGGGGTTTCCAAATGGAAAGATATTCAGGATATGAATTCTGCATCTATCGGTATTGAAATCTGGAATTCCGGACACGAGTATGATTTTGAAGAATTCTCTGCGGTGCAAATAGAGGCTTTGCTGGAGCTGATTGTGGATATTAGAACAAGGTGGAACATTCCTGATAAAAATATATTAGGGCATTCGGATATTGCGCCGGGTCGGAAGAAGGACCCGGGCGAAAAGTTCCCGTGGCGAAAGTTGGAGATAAACGGCGTAGGCCTGATGCCTCAAATTGCCTGCGATGATACATATCCACCGCGCGAGTTTCTGGATAATCCTGAGAGATTCTATGAAGGGTTAGTAAAGTTCGGGTATTCGAATGAAGTGCCCCACGATGTCCTGCTCCAAGAATTTCGTCGCCACTATGTGCCCAAATCCTTCGGGTTAACTGATTTGGATGAAGAAACATGTATGGCTTTGCTTTCCCTTCTGGATCAGTTGGAAAAAGACAATCCACAAGTTGCATATAGCCTCTGAATTTGACGAAACCCCAAAATACTGGTTATAGTCCCTCCGCCAGCTGGTCGGAGAACCGCCTGCGTAAGCGGGAGGAAAGTCCGGACTTCACGGAAACACGGTGCCGGTTAACGACCGGGCAGGGTGACTTGACGGAAAGTGCAACAGAGAGTAAACCGCCGATGGCCCTCCTTGAAAAGGGATGTGCACAGGTAAGGGTGAAACGGTGCGGTAAGAGCGCACCGCTCGTTCAGCAATGAACAGGCACGGCAAACCCCACCGGAAGCAAGACCAAATAGGGGCGACATACGATCTGTTTCCGGATCGTTGCCCGGGTAGGTTGCTAGAGGTTTGCGGTAACGCAAATCCCAGAAGAATGGTTCTCGCTCTTCGGAGTACAGAATCCGGCTTATAGACCGGCTGGCATATTTTCATAAGAAATACGTTTTTTCTAACAGGTTTACCACAGGGTAATCCTGTGCTTTTGCACAAACTTATCCACAGTATTTTCCCCAGTTATTTGGCGGCAAAACCGCTGATTTATTTGACTTCCCATGAATTCCCATGCTATCCCATTAAGAAAGGGTTAATTCCCATGTCAGCGCGCGAAACACACTAAATGCCTTTATTTCTGTCAACATATGTCAACAAGGTAGACAAGAAGGGCCGGATTTCAGTTCCGGCACCGTTTCGTGCCACATTGATGGGGCAGAATTTTCAAGGTGTTGTTCTCTTTAAGGCGACAAGCCATCCATGCATTGAGGGGTTTGATTTTGGAACGATGGAGGAAATGTCCTCTCGTCTCGATCACTTCGATATGTTCTCGGATCAGCAGGATGACATTGCGACGGCGATCTTCGCTGAATCTATTCAGTGCGCTTTTGATGCTGAGGGGCGCATTAATGTCCCTCAAGCTTTGTTGGACTACGCAAAGATTCATGATGGTGCGGCTTTTGTGGGCTTGGGTAAAAAATTCCAGATATGGGATGCTGAGCTGTTCGAAGCGCGCCGTGCCGAAGCTAGAGGAAACGTTATTCGTGAGAATCTGACGCTCCCACGTCTACCGAAAGGGGATGCGTAATGGATAAAGTGTCTCCGCATTTTCCTGTCATGCTGCCTGAGGTCCTTGAGTATTTGAAGCCAAATTCAGGTGAGGTATATGTCGATTGTACGCTGGGGGCGGGTGGCTATACACGCGCAATTCTTGATGCGGAGCCGGAGTGCAAGGTGATTGGCTTCGATCGGGATGATACGGCTCACGAAATGGCGGCGGAATGGTCTAAAAAATACGGCGGCCGCTTGGCTCTTGTGAAGAGTAGTTTTTCAAACCTGCAAGAAGAATTGTCTGATCGTGGTGTTGAAAAAGTGGATGCGGTTATCCTTGATTTGGGCGTGTCGTCCATGCAATTCGATCAAGGTGAACGCGGCTTTTCATTTCGTTTTGATGCGCCGCTCGATATGCGTATGGACCGTTCTCGCGGTAAGACAGCGGCTGATCTGGTCAATTATATGGATGAGAAAGAGTTGGCTGATATTATCTATCTCTACGGAGAGGAGCGCCATTCTCGTCGTATTGCTTCAGCAATTGTTAGAAAACGTACCGAACAGAAAATTGAAACCACCTTTCAATTGGCGGACATCGTGCGCTCTGTTCTGCCATTTTCAAAAAAAGATAAATCTGACCCTTCAACCAGAACATTTCAAGCCTTGCGTATTGCTGTAAATGAAGAGCTGCAGGAGCTGGAGACCGTTCTTGAGGTTGCCGAGAATGTGCTTAATGAAAATGGTCGCTTGATAATTGTAACCTTCCATTCTCTGGAAGATCGCATCGTTAAAAATTTCCTAAACGAGCGGGCCAAGCCTGCTCCGTCTCCCTCGCGACACCTGCCGGATATGGCGGGGGCATCGTCGCAAAACAGGCTCAGCTTCTCGCTGGTCACAAAAAAGCCTGTACTCCCATCCGAACATGAACTTCAAATCAATCCGCGTTCCAGATCCGCAAAAATGCGTGTCGGGATAAGGAGGGCTGCATGAAAAAATTTGTCCTTCGACTTTCAACAATGATGGCTATTTTGATGGCGGTTCTTTCAGGAGTTTCTTTGTTTTGGGTGTCTCAGCAAGTTCAAATGCTTGAGCGCAAGCAACGCGTTATCAAGCAGCAGGTCGTAAGTGAGCAGGAAGGTATCCGCGTTCTGGATGCGGAGTGGGATTATTTGAATAGACCGGATCGATTGGAACGTTTGGCAAAAAGATATTTGCGCTCAATGGAGCAGGTGGAGCCTGAAGATATTCTAAAGAATGCGAATGTTGTACCGGAAAAACCAACAGATATAGAGATGGGGATTGTTCCGGCGGCATATCCGGTGTCCAAGCCAAAAAATCTGACGGCCAAGCGTGTTGTGCGTGATACGCCTGAGGTAAAAATTTCTGAGACAAAATCACCAAATCCGACCAGCGACTTCCAATCGGTATTGAGTCAAATCGGGGGCATAGATGAGTAGAAAGTCTCCGTTCTCACGATTGACAATCCGCATTATGGGAGAAAAAAGCGGGAATCTCGATCTGGTTCGTGGTCGTATTGTTCTGCTTGTAATGCTCTTTTTGTTTTTCTACGGCGCGGTCATGGTGCGCGTTGTTGATGCAACAATTATCCAAGGGTTGTTTGACGAGACAGATAGTTATATCGGTGCGCCACAAGCTGACGCCGGAAATGACGAGCATAACTCAAAATTCCGTGCAGATATTGTAGATCGAAATGGCGTCTTGCTTGCGACATCTTTAAAAACAGCATCCTTGCATGCTGATCCGAAAATGATCCTAAATACTGTCGATACAGCCAAGGGTTTGGTTAAAATATTCCCAGATATGAGCTACGGTGAAGTTTTAAAAAAACTACAGAGCGAAAAACGCTTTGTATGGATTAAAAGAAATCTGACGCCAAAAGAGCAAAAAAAGATTCTTGAAATTGGGGAGCCGGGATTGGTATTTGACTATGACTACCGTCGGTTCTACCCACAAGGTGATCTGGCCTCTCATATTGTCGGATACTCCAATATCGACGGAAAAGGTCAGGCGGGAATTGAGCGCAGCTTCGATAATCTGCTAAAGACTTCTGACCGTCCATTGAAATTGACAATTGATATACGCTTGCAACATATTTTGCGTCGTGAAGTGAATGAAGCAATTAAATCTTTTACGGCAAAGGCTGGCGTAGGGATTTTAATGGATGTGCATACGGGCGAAGTTTTGGCGGCAACATCCTTGCCGGATTTTAATCCGCATGCGCCGAGTTCTGATGCCAATTCTCCGGAGATGTTCAACCGTCTGACTTTGGGTATGTATGAGTTAGGCTCAACATTTAAAATTTTCACCACCGCCGCTTTGCTGGAAAAGAAGAGCTTTCCGCTATCACGTAAATACGACACAACTGAACCTGTCAGAATGGCCGGTCATACCATTCATGACTACCATCCTGAAAAGCGTCCGTTATCCATACCTGAAATTTTCATGGTCTCGTCCAACATCGGAACAGTGCACATGGCACAAGATTTGGGTACGGATAGTATGAAAAAATTCTTCGCTGATCTTGGTCTGATGTCAAAAATGTCTTTTGATATTGATGAGGTTGGTAGCCCGATTATTCCAAGTCCGTGGCGTGAGATCAATACACTGACAGCGTCATACGGTCACGGGATTGCCGTTTCTCCGATGCAATTAATTGCGGCAACAAGCGCAATCGTAAATGGCGGGATTAAAGTCAATGCTCATTTGGTAAAGCAGGAAAATGAGCCTATTGCCAGTACGCGTGTTATCTCTCAACAAACATCATTGAAAATGCGCCAACTGATGCGTCTGGTTGTATCGCACGGGACAGCCAGAAAAGCCAATGTCGAGGGATATGAAATCGGAGGAAAAACAGGAACGGCACAAAAGAACGTTCATGGTCGTTATGATGCCGGAAAACGTATCGCCACTTTTGTTGGGGCGTTCCCGATTGATGACCCGAAATATGCTGTCCTTGTGATGGTTGATGAGCCGAACCCGAATGCAAAAAGCTATGGTTATGCGACGGCAGGATGGGTTGCTGCGCCCGCTGTTGGAAAGATCGTCTCATCTGTTGGGTCCATATTAGGCATGAAGCCGGATATGGATGCAGTGGATATTTCTGACCCTTTGATGAAGTTCGTATCTGAAAAAGGGGGCGAATAAGATGATTGATAGTCTTCCTGAAATTACAATGATTACCAGTGATAGCCGTCAGGTGGTTAACGGGGCAATGTTTGTGGCCATTGCTGGCGCACATCATGACGGAAAAGCTTTTATTAAAGCTGCCGTAGATAAAGGTGCAAAATATATTGTTGTCGGAGT
Source organism: Alphaproteobacteria bacterium (assembly GCA_003245575.1). Classification (GTDB taxonomy): domain Bacteria; phylum Pseudomonadota; class Alphaproteobacteria; order Micavibrionales; family Micavibrionaceae; genus UBA1573. Next base: position 8,787 of record QKCR01000100.1, read on the forward strand.
GGGGAGCAATGTCGCCCCAATCGGCAATGCTCAAATTCTCGAGGTTAAAAATCCGCGCCAATTCCTCGCGGAAGCCGCATCTGTATTTTATAAAACACAACCCGAGAACATCGTTTGTGTGACTGGAACAAACGGAAAAACGTCAACTGTCAATTTTGTAAGGCAGATCTGGGAAAAACTTGGCGCGCGTGCTGCATCTCTTGGAACGCTTGGCGTTTTGGGGCATGGGATTGAAGATTATTCAGGGATGACAACTCCTGATCCTGTCTGGCTGCATACTCGTTTGGCCGAGTTGGCGAATAAGGACATCCAGAACTTGGCGATGGAAGCATCTTCCATCGGGATCGAGCAGCATCGCTTGGATGGCGTAAAGGTCTCTGCCGCAGCTTTTACAAATATTACCCGTGATCACCTTGATTATCATGGAACGATGGATGAATATTTCGTCGCAAAATTAAGATTATTTACCACACTACTTCGTGAAGATGGTGTAGCGGTTGTAAATGCTGATGCCGAATATTTTGATAGAATTAAATCCGAATGCCAGAAGAGAAATATAACTTGCTGGGGATACGGTAAGAGCGGTGATGAGATAAAGTTAATCTCTCGCGAAATTCTACCACATGGACAAAAACTTTCTTTGGAGATATTAGGGGAAAGTTACAGTCTCGAATTGCCTTTAGTCGGCGAGTTTCAAGCGATGAACATTCTCTGTGCGATCGGTCTCGTCATGGCGAATGGAAAATTTAAAGTCGCGGATATTCTCTCTGCGGTGGAAAAAATTTCCGGAGTAGCTGGCCGTCTACAATTGGTCAAAGGCGCACCGACAGGATGTGCTGTCTATGTCGATTATGCCCACACGCCTGACGCGCTGGAAAATATTCTGAATGCCCTGCGTCCGCATACACAAAACCGTCTGATCTGTCTGTTTGGTTGCGGCGGTGATCGTGATAAGGGCAAGCGCCCGCAAATGGGTGAAATCTCAACGCGTTTGGCTGATGTCACAATCGTCACCGATGACAACCCACGCTCAGAAAATCCTGACCAAATTCGCTTGGATATTTTGGAA
>QKCR01000107.1 GCA_003245575.1 Alphaproteobacteria bacterium
CCTAAAACTCCTTCGGCAATCTGCTCGGAAACATGCTGATTAAGAGCATAAATAATCTGCGTTGCTCTGGCATCGCCAACCGCAGAACTGAAAGCTGTTTCCGCCAAGGTCTGCTGCCCCGAAAACACTACAGATCCCAAATTCACATGACCCAATACAATATCAACCATATCCGCCTCTTATCCTTCGCAAATTAACAGAATGCCTTTTTACGGCCCGCAACCTATTAACCCATATATAAACATTATGCAAATTAAAAAATTTTAAAAAAATTAAACTGGTCAGTGTAACTTTTTGGGAACCTTTTCGAATACATATGCGTAAGTAACAAGGACAAGGGTTTATACGGAAGAATATAGAACCATTTCAGTCCTATATACGGAAAATTGTCTGAAACGGAAAGGGTAAAATATGGCTTATATTGACGATCAAGGGACGCAAAAAGCGAATTTGGAATATATCCGCTCGTCCATGAGCGAGCCTCTTCTGGAAAGAGAACATGAGGCAGATCTGGCGCGCCGTTGGAAATATCAAGGCGACGAAAGAGCGATGCACGAACTGGTGCGCTCTTACACACGTCTGGTTATTGCCGCAGCTGCCAAATATAAGAATTACGGCCTGCCTCTAGGCGACCTTATTCAAGAAGGCAACATTGGGCTGATGCAAGCAGTGAATCGCTTTGAGCCGGAACGTGAAGTGCGTTTCTCAACCTATGCTGCTTGGTGGATCAGAGCCTCTATTCAGGACTATATCCTGCGAAACTGGTCGATTGTGCGCACAGGGACAACAGCCGCGCAAAAATCACTGTTCTTTAATCTGCGCCGCCTGCGCTCGAAAATAGACGGAGCCGCAACCGAACACGGTCTAACCACAGACGGACGCGAAAAAATCTCTAAGATTTTGGGTGTTCGCATTAAAGATGTCGAGACAATGGAAGCCCGCATGAGCGGTGGAGACCAATCCCTGAACGCAATGCTCTCCGAAGACGGTGAAGACGAGTTCCAGTCATTCTTGCCGGATACGCGTCCAAACCCTGAAGAGATTGTAATCGGAACGAAAGACTCCAAAACACGTTCAGAATGGCTGAACTCTGCCCTACGCACCTTGAGTGACCGCGAACAGCGCATCATCAAGGAACGCCACTTGCAATATGACACTGTCACATTGGAAGAGTTGGGTAAAAAACTGGGCGTCAGCAAAGAGCGTGTCCGTCAATTGGAAGCACGCGCCATGCAAAAACTAAAACAGAATTTGGAACCTCGTATCGGAAAACATCTACAAGACATGTTAACCGACGCGGCCTAACAGAATTGCTTCGCCGCAAGGTGTAAGCTCAAGATCTTTCATCTCCCCTGAAAGAAACTAAACCGGCGACCCAATCCGCCGGTTTTTTTCTTGCCTTTATGAGATCAGATTATCGGATGATTTTATATGAAACGCCGGAATAAACTTTATCTTGAGTGCCAAGACCATTCACCACACGAAACCATGACACTTGATCGCCCTCAACATCCATTTGTCGTGCCAATGATTGGACACTATCCCCTGCAGCCGCGGTAATAATCTGAATAGTCGCAGGCTTCACGGAACGCTTCTCCTCTGCACTCATACGACGCAAGCTATAAGTCGTCCGTTTCAAATCCTCGACACTTTGACGGGATGCAGCCTGCGGTAACACAATCTGAAACCTAACGAAATCACGTGGTGTCCAATTAATCGCAACAACCCGCAAATCGGCAGGTGTATTATTTACCGTCCCTTTTACCGATAAAGTTGCCCCCTGCATGCCGTTAACCGTCATTCTCTCTGGATTGGACGTAACGGCTTTGCCTTTTAGCCACTCACGCGACATAAACTCGACAGGATCATTGGTCACATTGGAGCGCGCCATATCCATGACCAAAAGTGACCCGTCCGCACCTTTAGCAACAACCTGATCCGGTTGGTTGACCGTATCAAATCCTTTGGGAATAGAAAATGCCAACCCTAAATCAGGATGATAAAACATCCCCCGTCGGACAAAGCCTTGCGCCATATTATCCCCGAAGATCATACCGCGTATTTTTGCCAGATAAACCTCATGAGACTGCGCAGAAACCTTAACAGCAGGATACTTTGTCGCCAAAGAAGAGGACATGGCAACACGCTCTGACGTCACAGGGTGGGTCGCAAAAATACTTGCCGCACCACTCTTGCTTCCCGCTTTGTCTTTGAGATGATCATAGCGATCAAGCTGGTTTAAAAAATGAGACATAGCAAACGGATCATAACCTGCACGCGATAAATATCTGATCCCCAGCTCATCCGCTTGAGATTCCTGATCGCGTGAATAAGAACTCATATATAGATTTGTACCAACACTCAAAGCTTGAGACACACCGGCACTCCCGATCACAGCTCCCGCAATAGAAGCCCCTAAAGACGTCAGAACCCCGGTCGAATACCGTTCGGACTGATGGCGGGCTGTAACGTGGCCGATTTCATGTGCCAAAACCGAGGCCAGTTCATCTTCGGTATTGGCAATCGAGAGAATTCCGCGCGTCACATAAACATATCCGCCCGGCAAAGCAAACGCATTCACAACAGG
>QKCR01000075.1 GCA_003245575.1 Alphaproteobacteria bacterium
TCGTTTTATATTGACGAACCGTGTTCAAATGATACTGACAACGAGGCAAGCTTTAAGAAAATAATCGAAGATGCTTATCAACAATTAATCAATCTATAAATTTATTACTTAATACTGAGGTTATTTTTATGAATATCACCCTTGGCATCCTGATGGATGCTTTTTTTATTGCTCTGTTTGTGTGGGGTAGCTACACGGATATACGAAACCGCACTGTTTCCAATCTTGCGGTTATTCTAATGCTGTGCCTGGGAATTGCACACGCAATATTAATCGCTCTGGCCGCAGACACGTGGTGGACATATCCTGCGGGGATGGTTTTCGCCATTCCTTTTTTCATCTCATGGTTGAGAGGCGGAATGGGTGCAGGCGACGTTAAGCTGGTTATAGCAATTACCCTCTATTTGGGACTTTTGAATGCGGTAATTGCTTTTGCGCTGATGGTTCCGGTTCTTGCGGTACTCATGATCAAATCTTTGATACAGAAAAAGACCTTGAAATGCCGGATGCCTTTTGCGCCTGTTCTTGCTTTAGGCACTTTTGGTGCAATACTCACGGGCTATCTGTATGCCTTCATGAATATATGAAACGAGGTGTGAAATGAACGACGAATATCTGAGACATCGAAACGGTGTTGCAATGCTTACAAAGCGTCTGATTCAATGCAAAAATCCAAGCGCCAGCGAAAATGAGATATTCTCATGGTTTATGGCGGGATTCCTGCACGACGTTGGGAAAGAGATCATTGACCGGCATCATCCGGGGTTGTTGGAGAAGGCTACACCGTTTACGGATGAAGAATGGCAAATCATCCGGTCACATACCGTTATCGGCTATGAAAAGCTCAAGGAATCCGGCATAAAAGAAATATCCGATGCCGCGTCAGCCGCATTAGAACATCATGAACGCTGGGATGGAACCGGCTATATGGGCAAAAAGGCATTGGATATCAGTCTCCCAGGACGAGTTGTGGCGGTAGCCGATGTGTACGACGCGCTGTGTCATGACCGAGTTTACCGAAAGGCATGGAGCAAGGAAGCCGCGCTGGACTACGTGCGGCAGAACAGCAGTATATTATTCGACCCGGCATGGGTTGAGGTCTTAATAACAATAGAAAAAAACGGAGGGTGATCTTATGAAAACCGTGATTACGATTGGGCTCTGCCTATTTATCGTGGGTGCACTCGTCTACTTCCAAATTAAAAAACGCAGATCGAGATGAACATGGATTGGCAAAGGGGCGGTGCGTCCGTCCCTTTTGCCTGATTACAGAGAGGAGAAAACAAATGGAACCTTCGGAACGTATGGTGGATGGATATGAAATCAAGCATGCCATTTATATAGGCAACAAAGAAATTCTGTTTGGAATGGATGAGACAAAAATCGAACACCCGTACATGGTTTGTGATTGTACATGGGATAACCCGTTTGGCATAGACAAGTACGACAACGCCGTTGGCAGCGCAGACTATTTTGAAATGATGACTGAGTTCCTTGTCCGTGCGCAGTCACAGATGGAAGCAGTGAAAGCGGAACGGGTTGAAACAACAATACCCCTCTTTACGAAGGAACACTGCACACCGAATGATTACAGCCAGAGTATCGAAAGCAAGGTGGTGGTGATCCGTCCTGAGCGCCTTATGCCTGAGTACCGCTCTGCCGTGAAGCAGCTTGTGTTGGCTACGGGCGGCTTTGGCACACGTGGGAATTCTAGAGGCCGTGCTGTCTGCACGGTCAATCTCTATACAGGCAAGGAAGCACGCTGGAACCGAGAGGATATTTTGGGCGTGTTGAAACCCGAATATATGCCCGATTGGGCTACGGAGAAATTGAAACAGGTTCGTGATAAACAACAGAACAAAACACGGCATGAGCCGGAAAGATAAGGAGAAGGAAATGAATGATCTGACAAGATATAAGCTGTGTGCAGGGCTTCCTGTTCCTGCATCTGCAAAGCTCATATATTGCTATCTGCTGGACAGATCGAATGGGGGCAGTATTGCCATATCAGCTAAGCAGCTCGGTAAGAATATTGGCCTTTCGTGCTCTGCGACGAGAAAAAACCTTCATAGGCTAAAGCGTCTGGATATGCTGGATATTGCTCCCCGGTACTCTGACGATGGAGGCAGGCTTTCAAATCGCTACAGGCTTAAATAAGAGGAAAACAGAAAATAATAAACCTTTCTCAAAAATGTTGGATGATTATATAAATTGGTTGAATATAGGAAGTAAAAGAGATAGTATAAAGAGATTCCAGTATTGAAAACGTGGAGGAAAACATGAATTATAATAGAAAAAAAGGAATTAAATCTTTAGTATCGTTTGGCATCTTAGTATTGTTGGCATTTAGTCTTATAGGATGTGGCAATAACAATTATTCGACTAGCGAAGATGCTGCAATGGCAATTACAGATGAGCCCAGTATTTCAACTGAAAATCAGTCTTCTAAATCTGAGGAAGATTCAATGTACGAATGGTCTGACAGCAGGATTTGCAGTCGTTTACCTAAACCAAATTTCAAAGAAGTAAAAATAAGTTATGATAATGAAGACTACAGTTTTTTC
>QKCR01000124.1 GCA_003245575.1 Alphaproteobacteria bacterium
ACGCCCGCTTTCTTATCCTTGTGCATAGTCGCAATTAAATCTTGCGCTGTAACAGGCGTTTTAAAAGCAACATGACGAATTTCTGTCTTCATCCCGAGACTACTCAGATGATTATAAATGCGGTTAACATCATCCTGCACAAGGTAACCAAGGCGATGCGATAACCGCGCAGCCAGCACCATACCGATCCCGACGGCCTCTCCATGCAAAAGCGTGCCGTCATACCCGGCTGCCGCTTCCAAAGCATGTGCAAATGTATGACCGAAATTCAGCAATGCCCGAAGCCCGCTCTCTTCACGTTCATCTTTATGAACAATTTCGGCTTTCATCTTGCAACTGGTTTCAATGGCTCTCATTGTCTCAGCAACACTGCCTGACAACATCAAACTGCCATGTCCTTCAAGCCACTCGAAAAACTTTTCATCGCCGATCAGGCCGTATTTCACGATCTCTGCATAACCCGACAACCATTCACGCCGCGGCAATGTCAAAAGCGTATCCATATCAATCACAACAGAACGTGGCTGATAAAATGCACCGATCATATTCTTCGCAGATTTTGAATTGATACCGGTCTTCCCTCCGACAGAGCTATCAACTTGAGAGAGCAACGTTGTCGGTACTTGTATAAAATCAATACCACGCAAAATCGTTGCCGCGGCAAATCCTGCCAAATCTCCGACAACACCGCCACCGACAGCCATAATCAGAGAGTCTCTCTTAACGCCGTTCTCAATCATCCATTCAACAACAGCCTGATACCTTTCGAATGACTTGGTCTGCTCGCCTGGAGCCAGCTCCATAACGGAAATCGACTTCATCAACGGCTTTAAAATTTCCTTGAATTGATCAGTAATCCGTTCACGCACATGATAGTCCGTCAGGATAAATGTATCTCGTCCATGCAATTCATGCGGTAACCACATTTCCGGCTGCCCCAACAAACCGCTACCGATAAATATCGGATAGCTTCGCTCGGACAAAGACACTGTCATGCACAAAGCATCAGGAACAAATTCTTCTTTTTCTTCTTCTGTTGCATGTGAATAAAGATACTCTCTAATTTGCAGCAAAATACGATTAGCCATCTCATCAGGGGTCAAACCGTCATCCAGCACATGAACATGTGCCTGAGCATAAGCTCCACGTCGCTTATCAAGAAGCATTTGCAAAACTTCTTCTGGATCTCCATGCTTTAATAAAGGGCGATTTCCACCACTCGTCCGTTGAAGCAAAAGAGGAATAGCCGCATCAATCCATAAACACAGGCTGTGCTCCTTAATAGCTTGCGCGGTTTCGGGAATTGTAATCCCGCCGCCTCCGGAAGAAATCACACAAGGCCCATTTAACAAAAGATGTTTGATTGTCGTGCGCTCAAGCTCACGAAATGCAGGCTCTCCATCTTCCGTAAAAATATCCGCAATAGACTTGCCGACGGATCTCACAATCTCGTCATCGGAATCATAAAAATTCCATCCTAACCGTGCCGCCAGCTCACGACCGACAGTCGTCTTACCAACTCCCATCATTCCAACCAGAACAATAGGCTTTTTCAGAAGAGTTTTAACGTCATCCAGACAGTGCTCTATTTCAATCATGGGCAAGAAAATAGATGAAAAAGGCGGGTTCATAAAGTGAATTTCATCGTTATAATGGCAAAATCCTGTATATTGCAGTTCACTCACCCGAATCGTAAAATTCATTTGAAGGAGCACATCTTATGAAACTCGTTAAAACACTACTGGCCCTCATTATATTGGCAGTTCTCGGCGGCGGGATTTATCTGGGAACCGCAGACATTGAAATTCCACAAAAAACGATTACAGTTGAAGTCACCCCAGAATAATAAACTGCATAATAAACCGCCTGAATTTACAACGGACTCCGCACATGAAAACGCTCAGCCTTGCGCTCGCATCCCTGATTTTCCTAAGCCCGACAATAGTATGGGCTGCATCTGAAGCTCCTCAGGAAGAGCAGCTGGAAAGCACAGCCCTGCCTGAGCAAACAGTGGATCTGCAAGCCGTTGAAAAATCTGAAGAGGCAGAAAAAGCCCCAGAATCTAAAGAATCTCAAGAATCTCAAGAATCTGTTGAAAGACCAGAGATTCAGCCCACAAGAATTCTGCCCAGCAAAATTAAACCCGTTCAGAACAATGCAGGAAATGATGGCCTTTCAAAAGCCGCTCCGGACATTCAAAACGCCCCGTCTTCCGAAACAATGGCAGAACTCGAGGGCTTGACCCTCCCTCCGCTTGATCCGAACTATGACGGATCAAAATTCGGAACAGATTTTTCCAGAAAAAATTTAATCGAGAAATTCACCAAACTTTCTGCAAAGGAAACAAAACCGGAAGAACGCTCGGAGATCATTGATTTCCTTAGGACAGCAAGCTACGACGACGGCAAAGTCCCCGATAAGCTGGATAAAGATCATCCGGACCTCTATACGCTAAGATTAATGAAATTGATCGAATTTGGGGATTTGGGTGGCGCATTGGCTCTTTATACTGAAAACGACAATCTCCCCCCAAATGCAAATGCAGCACAGGTCGGCATCCTAAGCATGATTTGGAACCAGTCCTTTGCCTTGGCATGCCTTGACCGCAAGGCGATCGGAGATCAATTCACAGAAGACGAAAAAAATATGGATGGATTCTGGGGCAGATCAGCCATGTTCTGTGACGCGCTTCTCGGACCTGCATCCGGAGATGATGAAGAACAAAAATTCGCTAATACAGCCCGAATCTACCTCACTGCCCAAAGCATCAAAACACCGTCAACAATAGAGGATCTTGCCACACGCCCACCCATGGAAGTCATAACTCTTGGTGGGGCAGGTAAATTGACCCAGCTCCTGACAGATAATAAAGATGAATTGGATCAGCTCCCCCCTATCACACTGGCCCTTTTAGCCCGCTTTGGAACCCAAACACCGGAATTGTCAGATAGCCTGAGCAAACTTACCCATAAAGCCATGGATAGCGCCTCCACGCCCCTCCAAGACGAGCCGGAACAATCTGAAGAATCACCTGAAACAGAAGAAAATTCCGACGAATCAGCAAACACCCACTAGTCTGCGCTGAGAGTTATTGACTACAAAATTTAAGTTATACCCATAAAATTATAATATTTTTTCGCACTGCAAAATGAGCTTGGGCATCACTTTTTAATGCCAAAGCCCTAGAAATCCTTGGATTCCTAGCGAGCGGGAAAGTAGGCTTTCTACGAAGAGTCGATTTTATGACAATATTAAATGCTTGACAGAATTTGGCAATTATGTAATGCATACGTCTAACATTCTGAGTAGCCTGATATAAGGATCACCAAAGAAGTCATCCGTCTCAGGCGGTTATTGAAAGATTGAATAAGAATATTGCTGACAAATTGAGGCTTGCGGACCGCAGCCACTTGCCCTCGATGCAAAAATATTCAATACTCTCAATTCTGTGGGGTTGAGTGTTAACAAACAATCCGGTCGAAAACCGGAGTAATACTGGAGAAATAAGGAGAAAAAAGCTATGGCTCGTCCAGGACGTCCGGCAATGCCGAAACCAACGCTGTCCAAGACAGTTGATTCATTTCTAGATATGTTGACCACCGAACGTGGTGCAGCACTGAACACCCGTCACGCATACTGGCGTGATCTGGCAGATGTCAGCCTGTATCTGCGCAGCGCCCGCAGTAAAGAAATTGATGTTGCAACAACAGATGATCTGAAGTCTTACCTACAAGACCTCAGCAACAAAATTCACGTAAAAGGTCAGAACAAAAATCAGATCGCAGTTCGTACAGTCGCACGCCGCCTGTCTGCCCTGCGTCAGTTCTACCGCTACCTCGTGTCTGAAAACATGCGCGCAGACGATCCGACATCCGGCATCGAAAGCCCGAAACAAACACGTACCTTGCCAAAAACATTGAGCGAGTCCGAAGTTGACACACTCATTAAAGTTGCTGGTGAACAAGGTGGTGCAGAAAGCCAACGTTTGGTTTGCTTGCTTGAGTTGCTCTACGCAACCGGCTTGCGTGTATCCGAACTCGTCGGTCTGCCAATGTCTGCAATTGCAGAAGGTAACCAGTTCATCATGGTTGAAGGTAAAGGCGGACGCGAGCGTATGGTTCCTCTGTCTGAATCAGCTCAAAAAGCTCTCGCAGGATACTGCGATGTACGCGGACAATTTATTTCCGGTGAAGAAGCAGGACGTCAGTCTAAATGGCTCTTCCCATCCCGTACATCTGACAGCGGTCACCTGACACGTCAACGTTTTGCCCAATTGCTGAAAGATTTGGCACGCGCAGCTAAAATCGAAGAAGATCGCGTATCTCCGCACATTCTTCGTCACGCTTTCGCAACCCACTTGCTCAGCAACGGTGCAGATCTTCGTGCAGTTCAGAAAATGCTTGGCCACGCCGACATTGCAACGACCCAGATCTACACACATATTATCGGGAAAAAGCTTAAGAAAACCGTTGAAGAGGCTCACCCTCTCGCGAACGAAGCTTAATTCGGGTAAAATTATAAACAGTTATTATTGAAATCAGGCAGGTCGCATTTGAATCGATCTGCCTGATTTGCTATGGTGCAGCAGCAAATTAGAAAAAAGGAAAAATAAAAATCATGCACGCCTTGGAATTCGAAAAGCCAATTGCAGAGCTTGAGGGTAAAATTGCAGAACTGCGTAATATGAGCAGCAGCAAAGACATCAGCATTGCCGAAGAAATTTCTAAACTCGAAAGCAAAGCTGAAAAGCTCAAGGTTACGACCTACAGCAAACTAACCGCTGCGCAAAAAGTACAAGTCGCACGGCACCCTGAGCGCCCACACTTTTCTGACTATATCAAAAACCTGATCACAGACTTTACACCACTCGCAGGTGATCGCGCGTTCGGTGAAGACAACGCACTCGTTGGCGGCCTAGGTCGTTTCAATGGCCGTTCCGTTGTTGTCATGGGACAAGAAAAAGGCAACGACACCGAAAGTCGCATCAAGCACAATTTCGGTATGGCGCGTCCTGAAGGATACCGCAAAGCCATTCGGTTAATGGACATGGCCAGCCAATTCCAACTCCCTGTACTTTCCCTCGTAGATACAGCTGGTGCTTACCCTGGTATTGATGCAGAAGCACGCGGACAGGCAGAAGCTATCGCCCAATCTATCGACTCATGTCTGCGTCTGCGCACGCCAATGATTTCAGTCATCATCGGTGAAGGTGGCTCAGGCGGAGCAATTGCAATAGCAACAGCAGACCGTGTCTATATGCTGGAACACTCGATCTACTCGGTTATTTCTCCGGAAGGATGTGCCTCTATTCTTTGGCGTTCCGCCCAACAATCCGAAGAAGCAGCAGCAGCCCTCAAACTCACAGCGCAAGATTTAAACGGCCTGAACTTGATTGACGGTATTATTCCGGAGCCACTCGGTGGCGCGCATCGCCAAAGACTTGAAGCCATTGCTGCTGTCGGACAACAAATGGAAAAAGGACTTCTTGAACTCAGCCCATGGGATTCAGAACGTCTGGTCAAACGCCGCCGCCAAAAATATCTGGCTATGGGCCGCGTATAACCTCCCTCAAAAATATAAAAGATAAAACAAGAAACCCCCGACAACTGATCGGGGATTTTTTTACTCAAAAATCAATTGAATTGCGGCAAAGACACAGTCACATTGGCAACAAACCCATCATGACTTTTCCGCTGATAAAAAGGCTCCAACTCAAGATCAGGATTAGAAAAAATAAAGCCTTCCATATCAACGAACTTAGTAGGGTCAAATGCAATCCTCAAAACATTATATCCGCGTCGTCTGAATGCATTCTGTGAAGCCAAACAAAACTTGGAAACATCACGCTCAGGGTCTTGTGTCGCCAAGGTAATACAGCGCCCAAGCTTGGGAATAACATTATCAACTTGAATATATAAATCAGGCTCATCCAACCGATCAGCCAAGTCCATTAGAATGTCTTCTGGCTCATGAAGAACGGAGTCTCGAAATACAAGAAAGAGTTTTGGTGTCATGTAGGTCCCTGCCCAAATTTTTATTTTTATAAATAGAAATTAGGGACAGGATATATCGATGTCAACAATTACGCACGCTGACGCAACATGTCACCATTGACACGCGCACGAGCCATCATGCACTCGAAATTTCCGTGACGGACACGGATATGCCCGTCTTCCGTTGAGGCCGCTCTAAAATAAAGCAATAGAAAAACCCGAATAGCCGCAGTCAGACTGCTCTCCTTGACCTTTCTCAGGTAAATCAAGGAACAAATATTGTGAATGCTGGCCTTTTCGCGCCTGGAAACATCAAATAACGCATCCCACATTTCAGGCTCTAATCGAACTGACGTCCTACGGCCCAAAATAGTGATATTCCTGCTCACTAACGTCGTGCGCGGCTCAACCGATTCGTCTGGATAAAAGGATGAGGAATCCTGAATATGAGTAGTCTCGTCTTGAAGCATGGCAAAAACCCCCGCTGTATACACCCTAAAGTATATTCAATCTTGGGGATAAAATCAACCATTGGTTACATTAGAAGACTATATTCCTCTTGCTCGCCTCGTTTTCTGTCAATGTTTTCAGTTTCAAAGCATGCAATCCATTGGCTAATTCGTCTTCAACGGCCTTGTAAACATGCCTGTGCCTATCAGTCAAAGGCATTCCTTCAAACCCGTCCCAGACAATAATCAACTCGATATGGCTTCCTCCCCCTTCACGATAACCCGCATGTCCCGCGTGACGCTCGCTGAAATCGTCCACTTTCAGATACACAGGGGAAAAAACTTGCGTCAACCTATTGAAAATTCGCTCACGAACTGACATTTATTTTGATCCTTTTCATGCTTTTATTTTATCATAAATAGAGAATGCCGAAGATATTTTTAAAACCTAACTCACCGGATTTTGCGGAGTCACTTGACGATAGCCGCCCGCGCATTCGCATGTGCGATATGCCGGACTGCATAGAGTGTGGTGAATATAAAGCCCCCAAAGACCGCAGTCTTGGCGGATATTACTGGTTTTGCCTCCCGCATGTTCAAGAATATAACAAAGCATGGGACTTTTTCTCGGGTATGTCCCCCGCAGATATTGAACACCACATCAATACCAGTACCGTCTGGGACCGCCCGACCCGCCGTTTTGATTCCATGGCTGGCGCGGCAGAGAATTTAAAAAGAAAAGCATGGCAAACATACAATTTCACGGAAGAAGAGCCTCCGAAAGAACGGGAATACAGCTACACCAACAAATCCCGAAACACTCCGGAAATGGAAGCTCTCGCCATTATGGGACTAGAACCACCTGTAACACTCGATGCGATCAAGGATAAGTATAAAATACTGGTCAAAAAGCACCATCCTGACCATATTGGCCAAAACAAGGAATCCGAAGACCTCTTGAAGAAAATCAATATGGCCTTTACAGTTCTCAAGCTGGCATATCAGAAATTCGAAGACTTGCCGGAACGCACATAAACCAACCTACAGCGTAAGCATGTCACACGAGGCTCCCAATGTCTGACTTGAAACAAGAACCTATGGCTATGGCCTTTGATGTCACTTCTCTGACACCAAACAATCCGCGCCATATTTCTATTCCCGATAAAATGTACAATGTTCGCGAAATTTTTGGCATTGACCTTGATTGGGAAGTCCCGGGCTTTGGTCATGACATGCCAAACGTACCGTTAAAAGACGAAACCTACCAATTCGACCATGACACCACGATGGCCCTTCTGGCAGGATTTGCCTTCAACCGCCGTGTCATGATTCAAGGATTTCACGGTACAGGGAAATCAACCCACATTGAACAAGTCGCAGCTCGTCTCAACTGGCCTTCTGTGCGCATTAACCTCGATAGCCACGTCAGCCGCATTGACCTCCTTGGAAAGGATATGATTGTCCTTAAAGAAGGCAAACAAGTTACCGAATGGAAAGAAGGACTTTTGCCTTGGGCCATTCAAAACCCTGTGGCCCTGACATTTGATGAATATGATGCAGGTCGCCCCGATGTGATGTTTGTGATCCAACGCGTTCTGGAGGCCGAAGGTCGCCTAACCTTGCTTGACCAAAATCAGGTTATCCGCCCGCACCCTGCCTTCCGTTTATTCGCAACAGCCAACACAATCGGCTTGGGAGATGCGACAGGCCTCTACCACGGAACACACCAATTGAACCAAGGCCAACTCGACCGTTGGAACATTGTATCCGTCCTCAACTATCTGCCGCACGAGGTAGAGGTCTCAATTATCAAAGCCAAAAACCCTGAATTTACCGACGAAGAAATCAGCAAAATGGTCAACCTCGCCTCCCTCACCCGTGAAGGCTTCAGAAACGGAGACCTATCAACACTGATGTCGCCAAGAACCGTCATCAGCTGGGCCGAGAACACAAAGATTTTCGAAAACCGCGAAATGGCATTTAAACTCAGCTTCTATAATAAATGCGATGAACTTGAACGCCCAATCCTCAACGAATATTACCAACGTTGCTTCGGTATGGAGCTGGAAAGCTGATTTGCTGTGAGCTCACAGACCCCACCAGATATAGAGCAATTCAAAGACGCGCAGGCTGCAACCTTGCGCGCGATAGCCGGTAAAAAATCTGTCGAAGTTTTCTATAGCCCCGCAGAAACAGTTTCAAAAAAGCTCTCTAACCAAACCGAGAACCGCGCGCGTCTATCTATTCCACCAATAAAACTCGACCAAAAAGATAAAGACGCAGCCAGAGGTGAAGCCGACGCTGAAGGCCTGCGCCTAAAACACCACAATATCCAACTGCACCAAAAACTTGCCCCAAAAGACGACCGCGCCAAAATAGTTTATGACGCTCTTGAAACCGCGCGCATTGAATCTCTCGGCTCAGACGGATTTGACGGGATCAAACAAAACCTCAATGCAGCCCTCGAAAAGAAATGCACGCAACTCGGCTACCACCAGCTCCAAAGCCGCCGCAATGATACATTGGCAGATGCACTTCACGCGCTTGTGCGCTCTGAATTATCTGGCACACCACTCCCAGAAAACGCAGAACATCTAGTTGCCCTCTGGAAAGACTGGATAACTGAAAAGTTAGGTGAAAATTGGCAATCACGCCTCAAACAAACATCTCATAACCAAAAATCTTTCGTCCAGGAAAGCCGCAACATCATGCGCCGCCTCGAACTTCTGAGCGGTGAAGACAGCGAAGATAGTTCAGAAAAAACAGAACAAGATACACCTGAAAATTCTGACGAACCGTCCGAACAATCCAACGAACAGCAAGATCAGGATCAAAGCACCGACGAACAAGACACAACCGATGAAGGCGCAGAAGAAAACTCCGATCAAAACCAAGATCAGGGCGAAGACGAAGAAGACTTTGCTTCTGAAGACCAAGAGAGCCACAATGAAGACTCTCAGGAAAATGATAATTATGACGATCAGGCAGAAGTCAAATCCGACACACCTGCACGGGAAAATTCTCCTGGAACAACCTATGCCATCTACACCACGCAATTTGACGAAGTAGTTAAAGCGGAAGACCTCGCGGATGCAGAAGAACTTTACCGCCTGCGCGCTCTACTGGATAAACAATTGGTCCATATGCAGCCACTTATTGCAAAACTTGCCAACCGCCTGCAAAGAAAACTGCTTGCGCGCCAACAACGCTCTTGGCTGTTCGATCTTGAAGAAGGCTATCTGGATACAGCACGCCTTGCGCGCGTCATTGCAAACCCGTCTATCCCCCTGACCTTC
>QKCR01000083.1 GCA_003245575.1 Alphaproteobacteria bacterium
GCCCATTACAGGCATTGTTCCGAACCCGGAACAAGAAAATGACCCAAATAAGAAAGCTGCGATGGTGCGTGCTCTTGAATATATGGGACTGACAGCAGGTACAAAACTGACTGACGTTGCTATTGATAAAGTTTTTATCGGCTCGTGCACGAATGCGCGTATTGAAGATTTGCGTGCCGCTGCAAAAATCGTGGAAGGCAAACATGTTGCATCTCATGTACAGGCCATGATCGTTCCAGGTTCAGGATTAGTCAAAGCTCAAGCTGAAGAAGAAGGACTTGATAAAGTTTTTCTGGATGCGGGTTTTGAATGGCGTGAACCGGGATGTTCCCTCTGTCTTGGTATGAACGAAGATCGTCTTAATCCGGGCGAACGTTGTGCATCAACTTCCAACCGCAACTTTGAGGGCCGTCAGGGGCGTGGTGCTCGTACGCACCTCCTCTCTCCTGCTATGGCCGCCGCCGCCGCAATTACAGGTAAACTTACAGATATAAGAGAATGGATTGCGTAGCATGCTGATGGATCGCCATAAAGTTTTTCTGGTCTCTTACAAGGATTTTAATGACATTGCTCAAGAGGCTCAAAACCTTCTTGTCAGTGGGACTTTACCTGTCGTTAGAGGAAGAAAAAATGACCTGTACACGAGCATGAAAATCTTACTTGCCCCAGTAGTGCAAATTAAACATTTTTATGAAGGTCACCCTCGCGCTTATAATGCTTGGCCCATGGTCTGCCACAGCCCATATCAGGATGGTCGGATCGTTATGTACTCGCCCATCGGCTATGACGGAAAATATTACACCCCTCCACATGGCGAGCTGGTTGAAGGAGATAAGCTGAAAAACCTTGAAGCAGGACTATTTGCCGGCGGATGGAGTGACCCTGCCTACATCTTCATTCCAAAGGATGTCGGCACAGATATTCCCGTTGATTACTCACCTGAAACATCGACACACTGTCTTCTTAATTCTGGCATTCAACAGCCTGATAGGCGCTACATCTTTTTTAAAGAACGTGAAGGTTCTGGAATATTTGATATTCTAGATAAAGATGGCTCTCTTGTTCAAACTTTCAACAATGAAGGTTTAGTTATTGAAACGCAGCTTTCTGGGGAGTTGGCCCAGAGCGATTGGATTGACAAAGTTTTAGGTACAAATCTTGGGAAACCAATTATCAACCATCATATAGGCCTGACCGCACTTGCCTATAGGTGCGATGATGTAGAAGCCGCAGCAGGATTTTGCCCCGAGAGCTTTGAACCGATGAGCGCAGCTGAATACCAATGGCTTGAGGCAGATCGTGCTGATATTCAACTTGGAATTACTCCGCCACCAAATCCACACAAATTAGGGAACAAGCTCTCCTCTCCGAAAGTATTCAGGGGATTGCCTTCATATGATATGGGATCAAAATAAGATGCAAAAATTTACAAAGCTGACTTCTATCCCCGCCCCTTTGCCATTAATCAATATAGACACAGATATGATTATCCCGAAGCAATTCTTGCGCACCATTAAACGCACTGGCCTTGCCTCTGGGTTGTTCTATGAAATGCGGTTTGATGAGAACGGAATTCAGAAACCTGATTTTGTACTCAATCGTTCCCCCTATTCCTCTTCTACTATTCTAGTTGCAGGCGAGAATTTCGGATGTGGATCATCGCGCGAACACGCCCCATGGGCTCTACTGGATTTCGGAATTCGCTGCATCATTGCGCCGAGCTATTCTGACATCTTCTTTAACAACTGCTTTAAGAACGGCATTTTGCCAATTTGCGCTCCCCAATCAGTTATTGATGCCCTTACCCAAGACGGAGAGAATAACAAAGAAATTACTGTTGACCTTGACCAACAGAAAATTGTCTCAGGCAATGAGGTCTATGATTTTGATATTGATCCATTCAGAAAACACTGCTTGCTGAATGGATTGGATGACATTGGCCTGACTTTGGAAAAAGAATCTTTTATTAAAACTTACGAAAGCAACCGCGCACAGGACAAACCATGGCTATAAAAAACATTCTGATTACCCCCGGTGACGGTATTGGCCCTGAAGTTATGGCTGAAGTCTCGAAAATTATTGCTTTCTTGAATACTGAAGGTATTGCGTCTTTTTCTGTCACCGAGCGTCCGATCGGCGGCGCATCTATTGATGCCCATGGTGTCCCCGTTACTGATGAGACCATTGAGCTGGGAAAAAATGCGGATTGTGTTTTACTTGGTGCTGTCGGTGGACCTAAATGGGATCAAGTTGATTATTCTATCCGCCCTGAGGCTGGACTTCTAAAAATCAGAAAAGAATTAGGCCTTTTTGCGAACCTGCGCCCAGCACTGGTCTTTGATGCTTTGATTGATGCGTCTACTCTTAAAGCTGACGTAATCCGCGGGCTGGATATTTTGATTGTCCGTGAGTTAACAGGTGGCGTTTATTTTGGTGAGCCACGCGGCATTTTTGAATTGCCGAACGGCGAGCGTCAAGGCGTGAACACACAAGTTTACACGACTTCTGAAATCCATCGTGTTGCCCGTGTTGCATTTGAACTAGCACAAAAGCGGGGTAAAAAATTGTGCTCTTGTGAAAAAGCCAATGTCATGGAATCCGGAAAGCTCTGGCGCGAAGAAGTCTCCAAAATTTCCGGGGATTATGCGGACGTTTCTTTGTCCCATATGTATGCAGATAACTGCGCAATGCAGCTTCTCAAAAACCCTCGCCAATTTGACGTTATTGTCACCGACAACCTGTTCGGTGATATTCTATCGGATGAGGCCTCTATGCTAACAGGGTCTTTGGGAATGTTGCCATCGGCCTCTTTGGGGGCAAGAGACCACGCAGGCCATCAAAATGCACTTTATGAGCCCGTCCACGGCTCTGCACCAGACATTGCAGGTCAAAACAAGGCTAATCCTTTGGCTGCAATCCTTAGTTTTGCTATGGCTTTGCGTTTTTCTCTTGACCTATCATCCGTAGCCGACCATATAGAGGCGTCCGCCCGTGCCGTATTAGACCGAGGCATTCGTACACCGGACATTATGGCAGAAGGCTGCCGTGCTGTCGGGACAACCGAAATGGGCGATGCAATTATTGATGAACTCAAAACAAGATTAAGGAAAGCTGCATAAAATGTTTTTGGACAAGATTCCAGCCGGAGAAAACGCCCCATACGATATTAATGTCATTATCGAGAACCCAATGGGTGGTGAGCCTGTAAAATATGAACTTGATAAAGACTCAGGCGCGATGTATGTCGACCGTTTCCTGCATACTGCCATGTATTATCCCGGAAACTATGGTTTTATTCCACACACCTTATCCGGTGATGGTGACCCTGTAGATGTTCTGGTTATTACACGTCTGCCTGTTATGCCCGGCGCTGTTTTACGGTCACGTCCTGTCGGAGTGTTGCTGATGGAAGATGATGGTGGCGAAGACGAAAAGATTATCGCTGTTCCTCATGCCAAGCTTTATCCATACCACGACAATGTTGAGGACCTTGAGCAAATCCGCCCAGTCTTACGCGAGAAAATTTCTCACTTCTTTGCTCACTACAAAGATCTGGAAGCCGGTAAATGGTCGAAGGTTAAAGGTTGGGGCGATGCTGAACACGCAGCCAAACTTATTCAAGAAGGTATTGAGCGTTATAAAAATTCAAAATAAAAAAGCAAGGGCGGTCCAACCGCCCTTCTCTTTATGTGCTGTAATTTATCAACTAGGTATTTTTAGCGTCCGCAAACTGATCATAGGCACGCAAGGCATCCGCTGCATACATCAGGTTTGGTCCGCCCCCCATATAGACAGTCATTGCCAGCGTTTCGGCAACCTCTTCACGCGTTGCCCCTAAATCAAGACATGCTTTTGCGTGAAATCCAATGCAACCGTCACACCGAACGGCAACACCAATTGCCAATGCAATTAGCTCTTTTGTTTTCTTGTCCAACGCTCCATCTGCGAGCGCCCCCTTGGCTAACGCGGAAAATCCTGCCATAGCCTCAGGACTCGCTTTGCGCAGCTCTCCGATATATTCGGAAATATTTTTTGTAAGCTCTTGATAATCCTTGGCCATAGCAGTCTCCTTTAGGTATTTTCTTGCGGTTAGAGAATAATACTTTATTTTTTTTTAATATATTCTATATAATAGCTATCAAAATAATTTCAACCAATTTACAATACATGCGACCCTTTATCCGGTCCATCGGGAAAATATGACGATGCTATTTTTTGGAAATAGAAAGGCCAAGAAGATGATTAAAGAAATCGATCCTGCTACGCTTGAACAGTGGCTATCTAGTGATGAGGCTGTTTTGATTGATGTCCGCGAACCGGATGAATTTCAATCAGGCCATATTGAAGGTGCTATTTCTATTCCATTATCCGTGTTTCCTCAAACATATAATCACGACACCTATCCAGCTGATAAAAAGATTGTCTTCCAATGCAAAGCCGGTGGACGCTCTATGAGAGCCTGTCAGGTTGTTTGTGAAATGGCCGAAGCAGAAGACAATGTTTATAATCTTGCAGGCGGCATCGGGTCTTGGGCAGCCAGTGGTCGCAAGATTGTTGCCTAGTCAATTATCTCGTATTCAATCTCGATAATTTCTATGACCTGCGTGCCACCCACGGTACGCAGTTCTATTTCGTCCCCTATTCCCTTTTTCATCAATGCGCGTGCGACAGGAGAAATCCAGTTGATCTTGCCATGATCCATGTCTGCTTCGTCAACACCAACCAACTTAACAGTCATCTCTGTGTCGTCCCCGTCAACATACGTTACTGTTGCCCCGAAAAAAACTTTATCCAGATTCTGTTGCTTTTTAGGATCAACAATCTCGGCGGTTTCAAGCCGCTTGGTCAGGTATCTTAATCGCCGATCAATTTCACGGAGCTTCTTTTTATTATAAAGGTAATCTCCGTTTTCAGAACGATCACCATTTCCTGCAGCCCAAGAAACTATCTCGACGATTTTCGGCCGTTCGAAGCGGACAAGCTGTTCTAATTCATCACTGAGCATCTTGTGCCCAACGGGTGTCATCAGGTTTTTAATATCTTTGGGTAGAGGATCAATCTCGTCATGATCCTCTTCATTTTCTCCATCACCATCTTTGGTAAATGCTTTGCTCATAGTTTATCCCATATTTAAAATTGCAATATTATATATATTAACCCATATATAGTCAAATATATGTTTTTATTGAAATATATAACATATCGTCCTACACTTTGCTCAACTTAACATTTACCCCCTAGGAGGTGCCTTAATGAACAGAACCCTTTCCGCTATTGCCCTTGCATCTGCTGTTGCATTCCCTTTAGCTGCTTCAGCTCGAGAAATTGGCGAAGTGGATACCGTCTACAAATTAGTCGGGCCAAATCATAAGATTAAAATCGAAGCTTTTGAAGACCCGAATATTCACGGCGTAACATGCTTTGTTAGTCGTCCTGTCTCAGGAGGCATTTCCGGAGCTATCGGGCTTGCCGAAGACCCTTCTGATGTCAGTATCGCCTGTCGGCAAACAGGTGCCATAGAGTTCTCAAGTGCTATTTCTGGAAACCCTCAGAAACCTGATGAGGTCTTTAATGAAAAGCGCTCTGTACTCTTTAAATCCCTCCACATCAGCAGATTCTTCGATAAAGCCAGCAACTCTTTGGTTTATCTGACATGGAGCGATAAGTTATTTGATGGCTCACCGAAAAACTCAATTTCTGCCGTTACTTTGATGCCTTGGGGCACAAATGTGCCCAATTCGCCGAAGTTCAAATAATATATCTTGATGATAAATAAGTACCAGAGGCCTGTAAAACAGGCCTTTTTTAATGAGCACTTAGTTTTCTTGTCACATCTGTACAAAACAGTGTACAAGACTGCATGACCGATTTAGAGACCAAAATCAGTAAACTTGAGACGCTTGTGGCCCACCAAGATAAGCAGATTGCCGATTTGAGTGACATGACTGCCGATCAATGGAAAGAGATCGACATTCTTAAAACTCAAGTCAAATATCTTGTTGGTCGCATGAAAGATATGGAGTTATCCGGCGGAGACGACAAATTGGGAGATGCCAAAACCGTCACTGAAATGGCGGCGGCCGAAAAACCACCACATTATTGATAGTTTGCGCACATGTCTTTCTACATTGGCCCCGTAAATATCGACTCCCCTGTTTTTCTTGCGCCTATGTCAGGCGTTTCTGACCCGCCCTATCGTCGTATGGTTCGTCGCTTTGGTGCGGGACTTGTCTTTTCAGAAATGCTTGCAACCCGTCCTATGGTAGAGAATGTTCGCAAATCTCCGAAAAAGAGAGAACTATTTGATTTCGAAAATGAGTTCCCGATTGCTGTCCAGTTGGCTGGTTGTGAACCCGATGTTGTTGCAGAAGCCGCTCGCATTTGTGAAGCACGAGGGGCTCATTTAATTGATCTCAATTTCGGATGTCCTGTCAAAAAGATTGTTAATAATATGGGTGGTTCGGCACTGATGCGCGATGAAGATTTATCCATACGCATCATCGAGTCCACGGTTAAAGCGGTGTCAGTTCCTGTTTCTGTTAAAATGCGTTTGGGTTGGGATTTTGATTGCTTGAATGCCCATCGGCTTGCCAAGATGTCGGAGGATGTCGGCGTAAAAATGATTACAGTTCACGGACGGACGCGCAACCAGCTTTATAATGGTTCTGCAGACTGGCATGCTGTGCGTGCAGTTCGAGACGAGATTTCAATTCCTCTAATTGTTAACGGTGATATTTGTTCTATTGAAGACGCCCGTACAGCACTTGAATGCTCCGGTGCGGATGGAGTCATGGTGGGACGCGGGACTTACGGTCGCCCATGGCTCGTTAAGCAGATCATTGATGATCTCTCAGGGATTTCCGTAGAGACGACTCCGGTCGGGAATTCCCTCTTTGAGATTATAGACACACACTATCGTGAGATTATTGCTTATTACGGAGAGCGTACCGGTGTGCAAATCGGACGTAAACATCTGGGATGGTACGCGCAGGCTAATTTCTCGTCTCTTGAGAAAATCTCGGATTTCAAATCCGCGGTCAATACATCCACCTCCTCAGAGGCAGTATGCGAAATTATTGAGTCCTATTTTAAGGATGACACTCCCAGCACACAATCTACATTATCTGCCGCTTAGAAATCCGGTTCAGGATTTTTGTAACAAATCTTATCTGCATTGACTAAAGCAGCTCTGGTTTTTGCAATGATAATTTTCCAGACTTCTCCTTCAACATCAGATCGCCTGTCCTTTCTTGTGTCTTTTTCCTGGTTAACAATTCTTAGACTATCAAACAGCTTTGAAAAATCATCTCCGTAGGACTGTAGAATCCTCCCCTTCAATCGTTCATCACTAACAAGCCACGGGAACGCGTTATAGGTACGGACATCGGAACATTCCACATAAACAGGCCTAAGATTATGATCTTCCGGTATAGTCGAGAACTTGATCTGCTCATCCTGTGTCTTTTCGAATGCGACATCAAAGGCCTTTAGAATACTAATATGACCGTTGGCTTTTATAATAACATCTGCCGACTTTGTATCTGGAGCTTGCTCCTGACTTGTTGGGTGGGCGGCCGTGGTGCTAAGAGCAAATCCGGCAGCAATCAGGAATTTCATCGCTAGATTTATTTTGGAGTTTGCTGCCATATTTTTCTCCGCCTTTTACTTTGTTTTGGCCTCGGACAAGAAACTTTCCAGATCTTTAACGGCTCCGAAGAAATCTTGCTTGGTCTTTTCTACATAAGGATTGTCCCTTTGAATTGCCAGAAACAACTCATCACTGTCATAGCGGATCATTTCGACCATTTCATTCAACAACGTGTATGTCTTAGTTTTTTGCTGAATTTCAGGAACTTCCATGCGGCTAAACACTTTTGCGATCATGTGGGTCAATCCCTGAACAACCGCCATTTCCTTATCATGGTCATCCGGAGACGTTTCATGAACTTTTAGTCCTAGAACGTCACTTAGAAAATTCCGGAGACAATTCACTCTGCGTGTCATCCCAACATCACAAAGTGTGATGTTTAACCCTGAAATGCCGTTCTTACCACTTTGAGGACCGAAAAGAGGATGCAGGCTGATATATTCAACTCCCTTTGGGAGCATTCCAGTTATCAGTTTTACAGGAGACACCTTGACCGAACATAGATCAATCAAAAGCTGGCCCTTTCTGAGTTTATGCTGGATAGCGGCCATAGCCTCTTCCATGTGGACCACAGGAACACACAGAACGATAATATCGCATTCACAAATGTAATTAAGGTCACAAATCTCGACATTATAGAGCTCCCCCACTTTCGAGAGATCACGGTGCGTGTCGTAAATGCTGACATTAAAATAGGGAATCAGGTATTTCAGCATAAATTCACCGAATGCGCCGACCCCGATAACGCCCAATGTCTGCCTGTTTCCTGCCATTTTTTGCTCCGCACAGTAAAAGTCTAAATTATGGATACTTTACACGGCTTTTCCTCTTCAATCCAGATCGTAAATCGGCTAAAAAAGATGGATATTTTAGGTTTAATCATCATGGAGATATTATAATGACAGCCGCTACCGCTCAGGAGTCCGAGCAGACAACTTCCATCCGCATTGAAACAGATTCTTTCGGAGAGATCGAAGTTCCAGCCCACCAATATTGGGGCGCACAGACACAACGCTCGCTGGGCAATTTTAAAATTGGCGGCGAAAAAATGCCTGCACCTTTGGTTCGCGCATTGGGCATCATCAAACGTGCGGCGGCACAAACCAATATGGCCTTAGGTGTCCTTGATCCTAAAGTCGGGCAAGCGATTGTGAACGCTGCCGAAGAAGTCATTGACGGTTCAATGATAAATGAATTTCCTTTGGTTGTTTGGCAAACAGGTTCAGGCACACAAACCAACATGAATGCTAATGAAGTCATTTCAAACCGCGCTATCGAGATGCTGGGCGGTGAAATGGGTTCTAAAAAGCCAGTTCACCCGAATGATCATGTGAATATGGGGCAATCATCCAATGATACTTTTCCAACAGCTATGCATATCGCAGCCGGAGAACAAGTCTATCACGAGCTGATCCCTGCTCTTGAGTATCTGCATTCCGCACTTGATAGCAAAGCGAAGGCATTTGACCATATTGTTAAGATTGGGCGCACACATTTGATGGATGCAACGCCACTGACCTTAGGACAAGAATTTTCGGGATATGCCAAGCAATTGGAATTTGCAATTGACCGCGTTAAGACGACCTTTCCACGTTTGATGCAATTGGCGCAAGGTGGAACTGCTGTTGGAACGGGTATTAATTCCAAAGCAGGCTTTGCTGAAAAGTTTGCTGATGAAGTTGCTTCTATTACCGCACTACCCTTCGTAACAGCTGAAAACAAATTCGAGGCACTGGCGGCACATGACGCCATGGTTGAAGTTTCGGGTGTTTTGAACACAATCGCAACCTCTTTGATGAAAATTGCCAACGATATACGTCTTCTGGGTTCAGGCCCACGCTGCGGTATCGGCGAGTTGGTCTTGCCTGCAAATGAGCCTGGCTCCTCCATTATGCCAGGTAAGGTTAACCCTACCCAGTGCGAAGCCATGACAATGTTGTGCGCACAGGTCATGGGTAATCATGTGGCTGTTACGATTGCCGGATCAAACGGACATTTCGAGCTAAACGTGTTTAAACCAGTCCTCATTTTTAATGTTCTTCCATCCATTCGCCTGATTGCTGACGGATGCC
>QKCR01000111.1 GCA_003245575.1 Alphaproteobacteria bacterium
ATGCAGCAGCCTCTTGAAATGATAGAGGCAAGTTGCTCATCGGTTAGGTGTTCAGGCTGGATTGATTGAATGTTCTGGCTGTTGATCTGGATAGCGGTTTCAGGCTGCTTCCCGAGAGCGGTTTCCTTCCCTTTGAGGATTGTTTCAGCTCGCTGCCGGAAATCACCTTGAGACTCGCACGGAGTTTCCATCGCCTCGGCTACATTGCGAATAGCAGCATTTGAGAAGAACACAAGATGTTTTGTCCGCTCATCGACTTCGTTATTGAACGTGTTCAATTCGCGTTCAGAAAGGGTGGCAAGCTCCTGTTTTATCGCAACTTCAGCGTTTATTAACGGTTCAAGAGTTTTCTCTATGTTTTTGACTATCCCGTGAATGGTTCCAGGTGATACGCGGTGCTTGTCGGCAAGTTTGCGAACGGAGTATTTGCCGGTCTTCCAATCGGCTAATACCTCTTCACGGTTGTAGTCTGCTTTTCTTGCCATAGAACACAAACAGAATCATTTATCTTTTGCGTCAATACGATGACAAAAAAGGATAATCGAACCTGCCCCCATGTGTCCTTGCTCGCTTGACAAATGTTCAGTGTGGATATCGTTGATAGCTTTCACGACCTTTACATGGTCAGTGCATTTATCAAGTTTTTCACAGTTGAAGCATGGCGACTCAAATCCGTAAGACATTTTCCCCTCCACAAAATAAAAAAGCCCCCACAACCGACGCCTTCCGAAGCATCCCGGTCATGAGGGCTAAAGCTCTCTAAACAATTATTTCAGTTTGGACAAATCATACAGCCTGACTGACACCAACACAAGGCAAAACAACACCATCCGAGAATTTTTTTGACACTTTCGACAAAATCGCATCCTCTTTTTGACGAAACCATCGTTTCACCGCGCCGACATCGCGGAAGAAATACCGCTCCCTGATCTGGTGTTTCTTCAGGATCTCATACGGACAATTCATCTCTCGGTTACACATCGGTCGCAGCGCATACAGCGTCACATCTGCCACATATTCGCGCCCACGTTGCGCCTTGTACCTTCCAGAGTTGAGGTATTCGTAGGCTTGACCGGCAATGAACCCCATGCCGATATACGTTGCGTCGATGCATGTCGGCCCAAACTTCCCTTGCACCATCGGCCAATCGTCGCCAACAATCTCGTTGATCTGTTGCCGCTTCTTGGCGCACTCGCCCCGCTTCTCGATTGTTGTTGATCCGCTCATATTCACGCCGTCGATTGGGAATGGCTCTATGTCGCCTGAGTTTCGCATGTCGATCATCTTTGCGTGGATTGATTTTTCGTAAGCTGCAACGCCTTCCATGGCATAGCAATAGGCCACCATCTGATGAGCACCTTTTGGAAACATGATACCAGAGTGTTCAAATTCCCGTGTTTTCGCCATCTGGTCTGGGTGCGTTATGATGCCCATTCAAATCTCCTTCATCAGCTTCTGGATAGTAGCCTTAATCACTCCAGCCTCATACGGAGAGATCCTGCGTTTTCCTGGTAACGTCTTCCTATTCTCATGCGGCATGGTCCACGATGCAGAATAACGCCCATCTGCGCCCCTGGTGACGATCACATACACTCGCTGGCCGTTTATGTATACTCGCCTACGTTTTCCGGTCGAATCGCATTCAACGGCCATTTTTAGCCCTCCACGACTCGCACCTTTCACCCTCATTGGCAAATCTTCCGATTGATATGACATACCGTCCACTTCGCAGACACGCCTTCTCCAGCACTTCTGGATTATGGCACGCACCAATGCGCCCGTGGTTTACTAACGGGTCGAAAATCCAATCTGTGCAATTCCTGCAAATCTTTTCACTCATTGGCGTAAATCCTTGGCAGAATCCATACATCACCCGGCTATCGTAACTGGCGCAGTACCGGGCGCGGGCGCATTTGGTGCAGTTGGTGCCGGTGTTCACCATTTCAGTTTCTCGCAGTTTCTCATCATGCGATTTATTGCCTTCTGAATTAATGGCCACTCATCAATATCGAATCTTATTTTTTGTGTGCCTCCATCTAACTCTTGCCTGATCACAATGAATGGACCGTCTGCCTCATCGTCGATATCGATAAAAGTTGTCAACTCGCTATAAATTGGCTCACATTCTGGGATCACGGCAATCGAAGTTGGAACGATTTTATATTTCAACTCAAGATTATTCACACTCATAGTATTCGCACCTTATCCTTTGGTTATGCACAATATGCTTACAGTTGTACCGGTGCTTTTGCTCGATTTCCTTCATCCGGCGCGGGAAAACACATTCCACGCGGTAGCCGTGGTCGGTTTCCCAGAGTTTAGAGGCGTGGAGGCATAGTTGGCAGAGGGTCATAGTAGAAGACAAAGCCTCCCATAATGGACCGCTGAATGATGCTCGGAACAGAGGAAAACAACATCAAGCGGCTTTGAATAATCAGGATGGTGCTTCTCGACACAATCAACTCTTCCACACACAACGCACGGTTGTTTCTCAATGACCTGACCTAATCGCATTATTTGCCATCATGTGCGCTTTCCATTTCATCGGATTATCTGCCCGATATATCTTCGTTCTCCTGGTATTATCAAAAACTCTTCCAGGGAGTTTACCTCTTGCACGGTCATAAGCGCGGATCTTGTCAATGTTCTCGGCTCTATGGATAGAAACGTCCTTCTTCGTGCACTCTTTACATTTATTCAGGTGGCCATCTTTCATTGCCCCATGACGATAGAACTCTGACAACGGTTTAACCTCGTTGCACTTGAAGCACTTTTTCAGTTTTGTTTTGCTATCCATGATCAACCTTTATTTTTCAGATTAAAACGGTACTGAGTCATCGCCCATAGGGGGAGCATCATACCCGCCCTGGCCGGAACTTGAGCCGCCGGACTCGTTGCGCTGGGAGAGCATCTTCATTTCTCGCAAAATCACCTCAGTCTTGTAATGCTTCACCCCGTCCTTATCCCAGAAACGAGTTTGCAATTTTCCTTCAACAAAGACCCGGCTACCTTTTGCCAAGTATTCGCCACAGATTTCAGCAAGCCGTTTCCATGCGACGCAATTTACCCACTCGGTTGTCTCTTGTTGTTGACCGCTCTGGTCT
>QKCR01000012.1 GCA_003245575.1 Alphaproteobacteria bacterium
GGATTTGGGAACGCCATGGGCAGAAAAGATAACGGGGCGATCCTGATGATCCGCAGGAATCTCGTCTAGTTCCTCAATAAAGACAGCGCCCTTGGTACGTAGGGTCTCAACCACAAATTTATTATGGACAATCTCATGGCGCACATAAACAGGAGCGCCGTATTTTTCCAAAGATTTCTCGACAATCTGGATGGCGCGATCCACGCCGGCACAAAATCCGCGAGGCGCACAAAGGTAAACTTTAAGGGGTAAAGGGGTTTGATTCATAGAAAAATGCCTACCAGATTGAGAGCGGACTTGCCATGTTTTTTCTTTTCGCTATTGTTCATTCAGTTTTTAGACCATTAGGAGCAAAGAATGAAACGCCATTTGGGTGCTGTATTGGTAGCCAGTCTTTTGGGAGGCATCAGCCTTTCCGGATGTGAAGCTGTAGAATCTATCGGCAAAAGTATCGAGTCCATGAATTGGGGGCCAAAAACGGCGCAGCCGCAAAACGCTGCAGAGCAGACGCCGATGAAGGCAGGTGGTGTGCCGATGGTCGCAGAATTGCCTGCAAACTGCCCTCAGATCAAGGTCTTAGACGATCTCGCAAATATCACGCAATTTACAAATCCGAAATCTCCTAGATCCGAGGAAATGATCGCCGCGGCCTCTTTCGCATCTCTGGATGCAAACTGCAGCGTTGCACCAAGTAGTGTAACACTTGAGATTACTTTGGATTTTGAAGGGCAGGTAGGTCCCGTTGGCAAGAAAAACCAAAGCTCCGAAGCCAATTTCGCTTACCCCTATTTCTTGAGCGTCATTACCCCGAGCGGTCAAATTCTCTCGAAAGATGTCTTTGCGCTATCGATGATATATAGCGATGGAAAAGATATGGTGCATAAGCAAGATCGCCTGCGTCAGACGATTCCGTTGATGGCTGGACAGGCGGCGAACCAATACCAAATTGTGATCGGCTTCCAATTGAGCGAAGACGAACTTGCCTATAACAGAGCGAGCGCAAAATAATGACCCTAAATATCGCAGACTTCTGGCAAGAACAAACCAGACACCACATGGAAATTGCCGAAAAGACCTTTCCCGTCGTCGCTGAGCCTTTGGCAAAATGGGTTGAAATGGCGGAAGAGGCCGTAAAGAACGGCAAAAAGCTTCTTTTTTGCGGGAATGGCGGCTCTGCAGCTGATGCACAGCACATTTCTGCCGAGCTTTCTGTTAAGCTTTGTCAAGATCGCGCTCCAATTGCTGCAATTTGTCTCAGTCTTGACCCCTCAGCCATGACGGCTTGTGCCAATGACTATGGGTACGATCAGGTTTTTGCCCGCCAAGTAGCTGCTTTCGGCCAAGAAGGGGATATTCTGGTTGGAATTACGACATCCGGAAATTCTAAGAACGTTTGGGAAGCCATTGATACAGCTAAAAAAAGGGGCATTAAAGTTGTCGTTCTGACAGGCGAAAGCGGTGGAAAAGTCGCACCTTTAGCTGATTTGGCAATCAAGGTCCCATGTGCCGATTCGACGGCCAGAATTCAGGAAATGCATATCCTGTTGGGGCATGCATTCTGCGGTGCTCTGGAAAATATACTAGGGTTAGTGTAACCCTAGATTTTTCGCCGCGCACAAACTGTCCACGTGCGGCATTGCAACGCAGAATTCTTTCCCTTGCTTATCCCGAGTCGATATGCTACTCACGGGCAACAAAAACAAATAGAATTTCAGTTATTCTGGAAAGGATCAGGAATTGACGAACTCCTCCTCCGCCCCTCAGGCTGCCAGCGGTGCCGGGAACATTGTCGCGAGCCGCTACGCTGCATCTTTGATTGATGTCGCGACGCAAGCAAGTGTACTTGAGGCCGTGCAAAGCGATATTCAATCGCTTGAAGCAACTCTTTTTAATTCTGAAGACCTGCGCGCTTTCATTGAAAGCCCCGTTTACGGTGCAGATCGTCAGATGTCAGCTATGAAAGAGTTGGCTCAAAAAGGAAAATTTCACCAAGTCACCACGAACTTCTTGTGCGTACTGGCAGATAACCGCCGGTTGAATGTACTCGGAGATGTGATCGGCGCATTTCACCGCGAAATGTCAAAGCGCATGGGCCAAGTTGACGCCTTTGTGAAGTCCGCACATAAACTCTCCGCGACACAAGAAAAACAACTGGCAGAAATGCTGGCACAAAAGACCGGCAAAGCGGTCCGTCTGTTCGTAGAAATAGACGAAAGCTTGCTTGGTGGCTTAGTTGTGACTGTTGGGTCTCAAATGATTGATGACTCACTTAAATCAAAATTATCACGGCTCAAACAAGCCATGATTTCTAATTCCAATCAAAACGCATCATTGAAAGAGGTAGGATAATAATGGATATCCGTGCAGCAGAAATTTCTGAAATTTTGACCAAGCAAATCGCCAACTTTGGCGCTATGGCTGATGTCGCCGAAATCGGACAGGTTTTGTCTGTTGGTGATGGTGTGGCTCGTGTTTATGGCCTCGACAACGTGCGTGCAGGGGAGATGGTTGAATTCCCTGACGGTACAAAAGGAATGGCTTTGAACCTTGAAACAGACAACGTTGGTGTTGTTATTTTCGGTTCTGACCGCGCAATTAAAGAAGGCGACATCGTTAAACGTACCGGTGAAATCGTTCAGGTTCCTGTCGGTAAAGAATTGCTCGGCCGCGTTGTTGACGCTCTGGGTAACCCGATTGACGGCAAAGGCCCATTGAAAGCATCTCAATTTTCCCGCGTGGAAGTAAAAGCTCCTGGGATTA
This sequence comes from Alphaproteobacteria bacterium, assembly GCA_003245575.1. GTDB lineage: Bacteria > Pseudomonadota > Alphaproteobacteria > Micavibrionales > Micavibrionaceae > UBA1573. The sequence goes on from QKCR01000012.1 coordinate 2,761, forward strand.
TCCCACGTAAATCCGTTCATGAGCCGATGCAAACTGGTTTAAAAGCGATTGACGCTTTGGTTCCTATCGGGCGCGGACAGCGTGAGTTGATCATTGGTGACCGTCAAACAGGTAAAACAGCTGTTGCGATGGACGCGATCATCAACCAAAAATCAGTGAACAAATCCGACAACCCGAAAGATCACATGTTCTGTGTTTATGTGGCTGTTGGTCAAAAACGTTCTACAGTTGTTAAACTGGTAAAAGAACTCGAAGAAGCCGGCGCAATGGAATATTCCATCGTTGTTGCCGCAACAGCTTCTGATCCTGCTCCAATGCAGTTCTTGGCACCTTACACAGGGTGTGCAATGGCTGAATACTTCCGCGACAACGGAATGCACGCTCTGGCAGTTTACGACGACTTGTCTAAACAAGCTGTTGCTTACCGTCAGATGTCCTTGCTTTTGCGTCGCCCACCTGGACGTGAAGCATATCCTGGTGACGTGTTCTATATTCACTCTCGCTTGCTCGAACGCGCTGCGAAAATGAATGACGATTTCGGAGCCGGTTCTATGACAGCTTTGCCTGTGATCGAAACACAAGCTGGTGACGTATCCGCATACATTCCAACCAACGTGATCTCCATTACTGATGGTCAGATTTTCTTGGAAACAGGTCTGTTCTATAAAGGTATCCGTCCTGCAATTAACGTCGGTCTGTCCGTTTCCCGTGTGGGTTCTGCCGCTCAGATTAAGGCGATGAAACAAGTTGCCGGTAAGATCAAATTGGAACTCGCTCAGTACCGTGAAATGGAAGCATTTGCTCAGTTCGCATCTGACTTGGACGCATCCACCCAGAAACTTTTGGCACGTGGCGCACGTTTGACCCAACTGTTGAAACAACCTCAATATTCTCCTCTAACAGCAGAAGAACAAGTGGTTGTGATCTTCGCAGGAACACGTGGTTACTTGGACGGCGTTCCTGTCGGAAAGGTAAGTGCATACGAGGCTGAACTTCTGACAGAATTGCGTTCTGCCGGAGCATCCATCTTGGCTGCTATCAAGGAAAAGAAAGCTCTGAACGACGACATCGAAGCTCAGATCTGTGCATTCCTTGACGGGTTCACTAAAGGATACTCTGCACGTTTGGCAGCTTAATAACTCTAAAACAAAAAGGGAGACTTCCGATGAAACGAGCCGAAATTGATTTCGAATTAGCAGCTGTAGGTGTTCAAACGCCAGAACAACTATGGAAGTCTCCGATTTGTGCAACTCTAAAAGACCAAATGCAGGCGCTTGGCGCTGAAATTGTCCCAAAATTTAATGGTGACTTTAATTTTAACGGTGAACTAGAAGCATTGGGGCAAGCTGTCTCTGATCTTCTAACTCAGAAGCCGTCTCTAAGGTTTGTATTTCAAGCAGAAATGCCTGATGGAAATGCAGATGAGGTAAATGCGGTTCTTGAGACTGCGCTTCGTCAAGGAGTTGTTGAAAAAATTATCGAAGTAAGAAAAGGTCTGGAAAAAATATGCCCAGCTTAAGAGACTATCGCGATAGGATCGCCTCCGTTAAATCCACTCGTAAAATTACGAGTGCGATGAAAATGGTTGCCGCATCCAAACTGAAAAAAGCACAAGAGGCTGCCGAAGCTTCCCAACCTTACGCACGCGCTATGGCGGGCATGATTGCTCGCGTTGCTGCCGGTGTAAAAGGGGATGCAGGTCCAAAATTATTGGTCGGTACAGGTGCAGATCAACGTCATATTCTGGTTGTTGTCTCTGCTGACCGTGGTTTGTGCGGCGGGTTCAACTCAAACCTTGTGCGTTATACCCGTAACGAAGTGCGTCGCCTGAAAGCGGACGGCAAAGATGTAAAAATCATCTGTGTTGGCCGTAAGGCTCGTGACGTTCTGAAGCGCGAATTTGCTCCGCTGATTATCGAGACTATTACTGGTCTGGGCGGTAAATCAAAACTGGGATTCGCAGAGGCTCAAAAGGTTTCTGATCTGGTTTTGGATTTGTTTAATCGCGGCGAATTCGATGTGTGCTCACTGGTTTATAACCAGTTTGTATCTGTCCTTACTCAAAAGCCAAGTACGCAACAACTGATTCCGTTTGTGGTTGCCTCAAATGAAAATCAGGATGTGGCATCCGCGCCATACAGCTTTGAACCTGAAGAAGATGTTATTTTGGCCGACCTTTTGCCGAAGAATATTGGTGTTCAGATTTTCCGTGCATTGCTCGACAGTGCAGCAGGGGAACAGGCAGCACGTATGACCGCTATGGACAACGCAACACGTAACGCGGGCGATATGATCAAAAATCTCTCGATCAAATACAACCGCGCACGTCAGGCATATATTACAAAAGAGCTGATCGAGATTATCTCGGGAGCCGAGGCTGTATAGTAAAAATGATGGGACGCAATTTCATATCATGTGCAAAAAAAGCAGGCAGAGTTTCTTGTCTGCTGGCATTGGTATTGGTCTGCGCCCCTATGATGGCTCATGCAGATAGCGCGGAAATCAAATATCCTAAAGACTGGTGGGATCCTCTGATTTTGGCTGAATACGCTAAGGGGCCAGGCTATTTGTCCAAAGAAACAGTATTTGAAGTCACGCCGCATCCGACGAATGCAGAGGCAATTAAAACTGAAATTCCGTATCTGGAAGAGATTTCAAAGACGGAACGTTCAGATGAAACAATTCAGTTAATTCTGAAAGAGAACAGAAATATTCTTCTGGTTCCTTTTATGGATGACGGGTTGTTTGATAGCGAGAAGAACCCTCTGGCTTTCCAAATGCTGATGAAGGCGGATAAAGACGCTGCATATTTTGTCATGGATTTGAAACAAAAGATTGAACGCGCTCGCCCAAGTCAATTGGACTCGAACCTGAAATTGGTCATTGATAATCCGGGACATGCGGCGTACCCGTCCGGCCACTCAACCCAATCATGGCTGATTGCCAGAATTCTATCAGGCCTCGATCCTGAGCATAAAGATGCCTACGAAAATGAGTCGAAAGCCATTGCTCACAGACGCGAGATCGCAGGGGTTCATTACCCGAGTGACTCCGCCGCAGGCCGAGAGTTAAGCGATAAGATTTATGAAGAGTTGCAAAAGAACTCTGATTTTAAAAAGGATTTTGAAGCAGCAAAAGCCGCCTTTGTAGCGAGCATCGCTGACGAGAAGAAATAAGTAATAACCGTTTAAAAGATTTAGTTTCAAACCAAGAGGAAAGAAAAGATGACACAAGCAACTGGTAAAATTGTTCAGGTATTGGGAGCAGTCGTGGACGTGCAGTTCAATGACGGCAACGTGCCAGCGATTTTGAACGCTCTGACCACCACCAACGACGGAAAGACATTGGTTCTGGAAGTAGCTCAACACTTGGGTGAAAACATTGTTCGTTGTATCGCAATGGACTCGACCGATGGTCTGGTTCGCGGCTCTGCAGTTGCAGATACAGGTTCTGCGATTGAAGTGCCTGTAGGTAAAGAAGTTTTGGGTCGTATTGTCGACGTTATCGGCCAGCCGATTGATGAACGCGGACCTGTAGGCGAAAAGAAAACCTACCCGATCCACCGTGAAGCACCTGAATTCTCTGAACAGGCAACAGAAACCGAACAGCTGATTACAGGTATTAAAGTTGTTGACCTTCTTTGCCCATACGCAAAAGGTGGTAAAATCGGTCTCTTCGGTGGTGCCGGTGTTGGTAAAACAGTTACCATTCAGGAATTGATCAACAACATTGCAAAAGGTCACGGTGGTGTATCTGTGTTTGCCGGTGTTGGTGAGCGTACCCGTGAAGGAAACGATTTGTATCATGAAATGATTGATGCAGGTGTTTTGGTTCCGGGCGATACAGACGCTTCTAAAGTGGCTCTCGTCTACGGTCAGATGAACGAACCTCCAGGAGCACGTGCTCGTGTTGCTTTGACAGGTTTGTCTATGGCTGAATATTTCCGTGACGAAGAAGGCCAAGACGTTCTGTTCTTTATGGACAACGTGTTCCGTTTCACTCAGGCCGGTGCCGAAGTGTCCGCGCTTTTGGGTCGTATTCCTTCTGCTGTGGGTTACCAACCAACACTCGCAACTGACATGGGAGCTCTCCAAGAACGCATTACGTCTACGAACAAAGGTTCTATTACTTCTGTTCAGGCCGTTTACGTTCCTGCGGATGACTTGACCGACCCTGCGCCTGCAACAACATTCTCCCACTTGGATGCGACGACCGTTTTGTCTCGTCAAATCGCTGAATTGGGTATTTACCCTGCGGTTGATCCTCTTGACTCGACATCACGTATTCTTGATCCGCGTATTGTTGGGGAAGAGCATTACAAATGCGCAACCGACGTTCAAAAAATCCTGCAAACATATAAGGCTCTGCAAGATATTATCGCGATTTTGGGTATGGATGAATTGTCTGAAGAAGACAAGCTCACCGTTGCCCGCGCTCGTAAAATCCAACGTTTCTTGTCTCAGCCATTCCACGTGGCAGAGGTCTTTACAGGTTCTCCTGGTGTGTTTGCATCACTCGAAGAAACCATCAAGGGCTTCCGTATGATCTGTGACGGTGAACTGGATCATATTCCTGAAGCAGCGTTCTACATGGTCGGTAACATCGACCAAGTGATCGAAAAAGCCAAGAAAATGGCAGCTGAGGCAGCTTAATGATGGAAAACAACCTCTTTAACTTCGAATTGGTATCACCTGAACAGAAATTGATTTCTGAAACAGCTTACCAAGTATCTATCCCCGGAGAAGAAGGGGATGTCGGTGTACGCGCAGGTCACATGGCTTTGGTCATGTCTGTGCGTCCGGGCGTAGTGGAAGTCATCCGCACTGAAGGCGGCGAGAAAGAGAAAATCTTTATCGCGGGCGGCTTTGCGGATATTTCCCAAACCAACTGCACCGTTCTGGCCGAAGAAGCGGTTCCATTGAGCGCACTGAAAGCTGAAGCTCTGCAAAATGAGCTGACACGCCTGAATGAAGATATGGGATTTGCAGAATCTGCGGAAGAAAAAACCCGCCTGACCAAGCGCATCACCATCGTCTCTGCAATGCTCTCAGCTGTAAAAGCCGCATAATATTAGTAACTCAGAATGCAAAGAAACCCGACCATCCGTCGGGTTTTTTATTTGCTCAAATTTTCATCTCCTATAATCTGAAGAGATGAACCATTTTCTGATCCACTCTATTTTTGATTTTCTGGCATTGGCTCTGTCGATAGGAGCGGGGTGGCTAGTGATCAGAAAATACCTTTATAACGATCTTGAAAAGACGGCTGAAAAACTTGGGTATGGATATTTCCTATTTTTGTTTTTGGGGAGTGTCTGCGGGGCGTATGTCTTCGGAACGCTCAATATGGTTTTATCAGGACAAGAAGGAATAGGACGAAGTATTCTGGGCTCTGTCTTTGGGGCAACAATGTCTGTCGAACTTTATAAGGCGATGTTCAAGAAACACCAGAAGAAATCAACGGGCTACATCTACGTAATTCCGTTTTGTGTGCTTGTCTCTATCGGTCGTTTGGGGTGCTTATTTTCGGGGTTAGAAGATTATACTTACGGCACACCAACGCAATTTCCATGGGGCATGGATTTTGGTGACGGTGTTCTTCGTCATCCTGTTGCCGCCTATGAAAGCCTGTCTATGGCAAGCTTTTCTATGTTCTCACTCTATCTTTTGAATAAACACAAAGCACTCTTTATCGCGCAGGGTTATTATCTGTGCGTTGGGTTCTATGGCGCACAACGCTATCTATGGGAATTTCTAAAACCCTACGAGCCTCTAATCGCAGGCCAGAACATATTCCATTTCCTGTGTCTGGCTTTGGTAGGGTATAGTGTAATAATGATAAGGAAAGTAAAAAGTGACCGAAGCACAACGTAAACAAACTCCCTATATTTTTTACGGGCAAACAACATCCCTGTGTGAGGAATGTTTAAATCTTGTGCCCGCAAAAATCCTTCTGGAAGAGGGCGCCGTCTATTATCAGAAAAGATGCGCGGAGCATGGTGTGCAGAAGACAAAGGTCTCAAGCGATATCCAATATTTCAAAGACTGCAAGAATTTTATAAAACCGGGGGATCGCCCGCTGCAATTCCAAAGCAAAACACACTACGGCTGCCCACTGGATTGTGGCCTATGCCCCGACCATGAACAACATAGCTGCCTCGCACTGATTGAGATTAACGACGAATGCAATCTCGAATGCCCTGTATGCTTCGCAGGCTCATCACCATCTATCAAGAAAAACAAAAGTCTCGAAGAAATCGAATTTATGCTGGATGCTTTGGTGAAAAGCGAAGGCGAGCCTGACGTTGTTCAAATCAGTGGCGGAGAGCCGACGATACATCCACACATCATCGAAATTCTGGAACTGGCAAAATCAAAACCAATCCGTCATTTGATGCTAAACACAAACGGCGTAAGAATAGCGCGTGATCTGGATTTTGTCGAAAAACTGGCATGTTTTACGCCCGGTTTTGAAGTTTATCTCCAATTCGACTCATTTGAAAAAGAGGCCCTCGAAAATCTACGCGGAACAGATTTGCGTACCATACGCCGCAAAGCGATAGAAAATCTGGATAAATTTAAGATCGCCACAACGCTTGTAGTCACGGTCAAAAAAGGCGTCAACGATCACGAAATTGGCAAGATTGTGGATTTCGCTCTGGAACATCGCTGCATT
>QKCR01000063.1 GCA_003245575.1 Alphaproteobacteria bacterium
GAGGCTTTGACAAAAGTTGCCGAGAAACTGAGCACGACAAGCGCGTCAAAAATTGCGGCAATGGTTGGTGCTTTGTGTGATTCTGAATCCATTTTGGCACTCAAGGATTTGATGTTGTCTCTTGGCGTTAAAAATATTGATTGCCGGACAGACGGAACATTGTTCGATGTTTCTAAGCGTTGCGGTTATGTGATGAACAGTGGGATTGCCGGTATTGACGAAGCAGATGCCATTCTGCTGGTGGGTACAAATCCACGTCATGAAGCGCCTTTGGTTAATGCGCGTATCAGAAAAAACTGGTTGGCAAAACGCACCAAAGTTGGTGTTATTGGTGAACAAAAAGATCTGACATATCCATGCGTTTATATTGGTGTCGGACCTGACTCTTTATCCCAGCCACATTCATTCTTTGATGTTTTGAAATCAGCCGAGAAGCCGATGATCATTGTCGGGCAGGGAGCTTTCCTGCGTCCTGACGGTGAAGCGGTTCATGCGGCTCTTTATGATTTTGCGACCAAGATGGGTGTTGTGAAAGAAGGTTGGAACGGATTCAACGTCCTCCAACTTCACGCGTCGCGCGTTGGTGCTTTGGATCTTGGGTTTGTTCCACAAGGGGACGGTTTGAATGCATACGGCATTTTGACAGCTTCCCAAAATAAAGAATTGGACGTCGTGTACCTAATGGGCGTTGATGAGTTTAATGTCGAGGCGTCACTCGGTAATGATACGTTTGTGATCTATCAAGGCCATCATGGCGATCAAGGTGCTGTTCGCGCAGACATTGTTTTGCCTGGAGCGGCTTATACTGAAAAAGACGGTTTGTATGTGAATACTGACGGACGGGTTCAAATGGCGAAAAAAGCTGTTTCTGCTCCGGGTGAAGCGCGAGAAGATTGGAAAATCATTCGTGCCTTGTCTGAAAAGGTTGGTAAAGCATTGCCTTATGATAGCTTGCACCAGTTGCGCGCACGGATGGTTAAAGAGTTTGCCCAGTTCGGCAAAATCGGTGATGTTGTACAGGCTGATTGGAAAGCCTTCGGTAAGGCAGGCGAGGTACGTAAGCACCCATTCCATTCACCTATTGATAATTACTACATGACCAATTCGATTTCCCGATTGTCACCGACGATGTCCAAGTGCACTGCCGAGTTTGTTACCAAACCACAATTGGCCGAGGCTGCGGAATAATTTAAAGGTATAAAGAGATGTTATTTGAAGACATATTGAATTTCTTTACCACACCAGCCGGACGGGTCCTTCTTATGGTCGCGTTTCTGGTCTGTATCATGGTGTTTGTGGCGTTCGTTACCTACGCTGAACGGAAGGTTCTGGGGGCGATGCAACGTCGTCAGGGACCGATGACTGTGGGACCATTCGGATTGCTTCAGCCATTTGCTGATGCGTTCAAGCTTTTATCCAAGGAAACAATTATTCCGACTCAGGCCAACAGACCTGTCTTCTTTATGGCGCCGATTTTGATTCTGACATTAGCCATGGTTGCGTGGTCGGTTATTCCTGTGAGTTCGCAAATTGTCTTCGCCAACATCAATGTCGGTGTTCTGTTCTTGTTTGCAGTCTCATCACTCGGTGTTTATGGGGTGATTATGGCGGGATGGGCGTCTAACTCTAAATACGCATTCTTGGGAGGGCTTCGTTCTGCTTCGCAGATGGTTTCCTATGAAGTTTCCATGGGGCTTGTGATTGTCTGTGTGATTTTATGTACAGGGACAATGAATCTTTCTGAGATCATTTTGGCAGAGCGGACATGGTGGATGCAGCTTTTGTTGCTGCCGATGCTGGTGATTTTTTTGATTTCGATTTTGGCTGAAACAAACCGTGCCCCGTTCGACTTGCCGGAAGGTGAATCGGAATTGTCTGGTGGGTTTATGGTTGAATATTCTGCGGGGACGTTCGTGCTGTTCTTCCTCGGTGAATACATGAATATGGTTTTGATGAGCGGAATGACGACTGTTCTGTTCTTAGGTGGATGGTTGCCTCCGTTCGGAATAGAAGCCTTGGCTTTCATTCCCGGACCGATTTGGTTTGTGCTTAAAGTGTGTGCTGTTTTGTTCTTCTTCTTCTGGACCCGCGCCACATTCCCGCGTTACCGCTATGATCAGTTGATGCGTCTGGGTTGGAAAGTTTTCTTGCCGTTCTCTATGGTTTGGGTCATTGTTGTTGCCGGTGCTCTGGTGTTTATGAATGCATTGCCTCAATAGGCTTTAAGGATAATGAGAGTTTAAAATGTCTGCAGTTCGTGTTGCCCAGTCTTTCTTGCTAGTCGAAATCCTTAAAGGGATGTTCTTGACGCTTAAATATATGTTCTTTGTTCCGCGGGTTACGATCAACTACCCGTATGAGAAGGGGCCTTTGTCGCCTCGTTTTCGTGGAGAACATGCTTTGCGTCGCTATCCCAATGGCGAGGAGCGTTGTATTGCGTGCAAATTGTGTGAAGCGATTTGTCCTGCTTTGGCTATTACGATTGAGGCGGAGCCTCGTGAAGATGGTTCCCGTCGCACAACCCGGTATGATATTGATATGACCAAATGTATATATTGTGGGTTGTGTCAGGAAGCCTGTCCTGTTGATGCTATTGTTGAGGGGCCAAATTTCGAATTCGCTACAGAAACCAGGGATGAGCTCTTTTATAATAAGGCCAAACTTCTGGAAAATGGCGATCGTTGGGAAGCTCAAATTGCCAGAAATCTGTCCGTAACCTCTCCTTACAGATAGGTTGCGAAGCGCGTTGTTGCTTGCCTACACTGTTTTTTTAAGAGATATTGTTTTATACTTATTAACCACTGCGTACTATACTACGTTAGTAGCTCTTATTTTCCGCTCTAATTTGCAGGGGTTATGATCAGATGGATCAATCCAAAGCTGTTTTAAAAGATATTCACCAAGTTAGTGATGAACGCACTATCGAGGGCGTTATGCTCTTGGTCGGGACTATGAAGGAACAACTCGATACTCTCGAGCGTTTTGTGCGTCGTCGTTTTGATGAGATTTCTATGGAAATCAATGCCACATCCCAGCAATTGGATATGGCAGAGGAAGGTCTTACGGGGCGTTTCGGGGAGATCCTGAATGCTTTGGCTGCAATCAATTTCCGTGGGGATGGCCACACAGCTGCCAATACGGGAGTAGAGTTAGAGGCTGTCATTCGTACAACCGAGGACGCCGCCACTCAGATTATGGATGCCGCGGAGCGTATTTCTAGCAGAATTAAGGAAGATGAGACGATTTCCGGGGAAGAAGCCAGAAAGCGTTTCTTTGATGAGACCAAGAATGACGTTGAATCCATTCTACTGGCCTGTAGCTTCCAAGATCTGACCGGTCAGAGAATACGTAAAATTCTGGAGTCAATCGAGACGATTGAAGAGCATATCAGTACCACTCTGGGCAGTTTGGGTATTGATATAAAGGCAGATGCCCAACAAGGCGGGGTGCGTGAGTCTACGGAAAATCATGCATCCTCCCAAGCGGATATTGATGCTTTGTTTGATTAGATTCTTTTCATCCTGAATCTATTATCTCCTTGATCTCATTTTTTCTTTTAATTGTTAATAGTCACGAAAAAATACGGTTTTTTTCGTCTATGCGCTTGCGGAATCAGGTGTAAGGCATTAGAAATGTGATGCTTTTTGCAACCATAAACGCGAGAGTCTCCCATGATCGGGGTATTTGCCTTTTATCTATTTTCTTTTGTTCTTCTGACGAGTGCGATCTTTGTGATCTCGGCACGAAATCCGGTTTATTCTGTTCTGTTCCTTATTCTCGCGTTCTTTAACGCGGCAGGATTATTTGTCCTGCTCGGGGCAGAATTTGTCGCGATGATTTTGGTCATTGTGTATGTCGGAGCTGTGGCTGTGTTGTTCTTGTTCGTTGTGATGATGCTCGACATCAATTTCTCCGAACTCCGAAAAGGGTGCATGGAATATGTTCCGCTTGGCCTTATTCTCGGTGGTGTTCTTTTGGCCGAGCTGATTACGCTTTATCGTGCATGGCCTCCGGCTGCAATTGATGAAGGGGCTTCAATTGATCCTGTCGCAAGCGTTGATAATACGCGCGCTTTGGGCTCTATCCTTTATACAGACTATGTGTTTCCGTTTCAGGTTTCCGGTTTGATTTTGTTGGTTGCGATGATTGGTGCGATTGTCTTGACCTTGCGTGTTCGTCCGGGTGTCCTGCGCCAGAAAGTTGGTGCTCAGGTCTCTCGTAAAACTTCAGACATTCTTAAAGTCGAGCATGTTTCCAGCGGTAAAGGAGTTGACCATGTTTGAGATCAGTTTGTTTCATTATCTGACATTGGCGGCAATTTTGTTTACCGTTGGTGTGTTCGGAATTTTCCTGAATAGAAAAAACGTCATTATTATTCTGATGTCGATTGAATTGATGCTTTTGGCTGTGAATATCAATTTCGTGGCGTTCTCCAGTTTTCTGCATGACCTTGGCGGTCAGGTCTTTACCATGTTTATTCTGACAGTTGCTGCTGCTGAGGCTGCAATCGGTTTGGCTATTCTGGTGACCTTCTTCCGTAATAAAGGCTCGATTGCTGTTGAAGATATTTCAAGTTTGAAAGGCTGATCCGTAACCGGCTCAGGAGACTTAAATGATCGATTATTTTGCCGTATTTGCTCCCCTCATCGGTTTTTTGCTGGCAGGCTTGCTTGGTAAAAAACTCGGAGATACTTTTTCCCAGATTGTTACCGTCGCGGGTGTTTTGCTTGCGGCAATGATTTCTGTGAAGTTGTTTTTCTCAGTTGTCATGGGAATGTCTCCACAGGTTCTGCCTGTCATGACATGGATTTCTTCCGGTGATTTCGAAGTGGCGTGGACACTGCGTATGGACCAGCTTGCCGTTATCATGATGTGTGTTGTGAACATCGTGTCTGCATGTGTTCATGTGTATTCACTGGGATATATGCATCACGATGAAGCCAAGTCTCGTTTCATGGCGTACTTGTCTCTTTTTACCTTTGCGATGCTGATGCTTGTGACCTCTGATAACTTGCTTCAATTGTTCTTCGGATGGGAAGGGGTTGGTCTGGCGTCTTATCTTTTGATTGGGTTCTGGTATCACAAGCCGAGTGCAAATGCAGCGTCAATGAAGGCATTTATCGTCAACCGTGTGGGGGATTTGGGCCTGACACTGGGGGTTATGGCCGCTTTTGTAATTTTTGGGTCGGTTCAATTTGATGCGATCTTTGACGCGGCAGCGGGTAAGTCAACCGAGATGTTCACATTCTTCGGGTATGAGTTCCACGCGTTGACCTGTTTGTGTCTGCTGTTGTTTGTCGGGGCGGTAGGTAAGTCGGCCCAATTGGGATTGCACACATGGCTGCCTGATGCGATGGAAGGTCCTACACCGGTTTCTGCGCTTATTCACGCGGCGACGATGGTGACTGCCGGGGTCTTTTTGGTTGCCCGTTTTTCTCCAGTTTTCGAATATGCGCCCGATGCTTTGATGGTGGTTTGTTTGTTTGGTGCTGTGACCGCATTTGTGGCCGCGACCATTGGCATGACCCAGTTTGATATTAAGCGCGTGATTGCGTATTCCACTATGTCCCAGCTCGGATATATGTTCTTTGCACTGGGTGTATCTGCATATTCTGCCGCAATGTTCCACCTTGTGACACACGCTTTCTTCAAGGCGTTGTTGTTCCTTGGTGCAGGGTCGGTTATCCATGCGATGTCAGATGAACAAGATATGCGTAAAATGGGTGGTATCTGGAAGATGATTCCGTTTACCTATGTTGTCATGTTTATCGGATCATTGGCTTTGGCAGGTATTCCGTTCTTCGCAGGATATTATTCCAAAGATCTTATTCTTGAGGCCGCTTGGGCGTCCAATAGCTGGTACGGTCATTTTGCTTATTGGATGGGGATTGCTGCAGCGATTATGACGGCGTTCTATTCCTGGCGTTTAATTGTTATGACGTTCCACGGTAAACCCAGGGCCGATCACCATGTGATGGATCATATACATGAGTCTCCTCCTGTTATGACAGTTCCGTTGGCCGTGCTTGCTGTCGGAGCATTGTTTTCAGGAGCTATTCTTTACGGTGGGTTCTCAGGCGTTCCACATGAACTTGGCAAGCCGCATCAGTCAGTATCTGTCGAAAGTGAAGTGACAGAAGAGGTTGAAGTCGCCACTGAAGATCAGATAGAGCATCAGGTTCGTGAAGAGGTTATGTCCAGCGTAGAAGGATTACCTTTGTTGGATAAGGCGGCGTTCTTTGGCAAAAGTATTTTCGTGAAGCATGAGAATGATACTGTTGCCGGGGCACACCATGTTGAAGAGTGGGTCAAGATTTTGCCAACCATAATGGGCGTTGTCGGGATTTTCCTCGGATATTTGGCTTATATGTTTGTGCCGTCAATTCCTGCGTTCTTCGTCCGGGTGTTCAAACCGATCCATGTCTTGTTCTACCGCAAATGGTTCTTTGACGAGATTTATGATGCATTATTTGTAAAAACGACCTTGGCCTTGGGTAAAGGTCTGTGGGTCGGAGGCGATAAAGCTTTGATTGATGGTTTGGGACCGGATGGTATTTCTGCATTAAGCCGTAAGGTTGGGCAGATTTTCTCCAAATTCCAAAGCGGGTTTGTTTATCACTATGCGTTTGTCATGATGATCGGGCTTCTGGCTTTGGTCACCTGGATTGCGTATGCCACAGGAATGCTGAATTTTAGCTAAGAGACTTATAGATTATGAGCGCGTTTCCAATTTTATCCTTAATGACTTTCTTGCCTTTGATCGGGGCGGCCTTGATGCTGCTTATGAAGGGGCAGGGTGAGTCTGTTCTCTTCCGCGCCAAAATGGTCGCGTTACTGGTGAGCGGATTGACCTTTATCCTCTCGCTTGTGATGTTGCTAAACTTTGATCCGGCAAGTGCCGATTATCAGTTTGAAGAAAAGAGAATCTGGTTTGAGTCGATCGGGATTTCATACCATATGGGTGTGGACGGGATTTCTCTGTTCTTTATAGTTCTTTCTGCTTTCCTGACTCCGATCTGCGTTCTGGCAAGCTGGAACTCTGTCAGTGTGCGCGTTAAAGAATATCTGGCTGCATTTTTGTTGCTTGAAACCTTTATGATCGGAACATTCTGTGCGCTGGACGCCATTTTGTTCTATCTGTTCTTTGAAGGTGTCTTGATCCCGATGTTTATTATCATCGGTGTTTGGGGCGGGCCGCGTCGCGTCTATTCGGCTTTTAAGTTCTTCCTTTATACATTGCTTGGTTCTGTTTTAATGCTTGTGGCCCTTTTGACCATGATTGTTCAGGCAGGAACTGCTGATATTCCAACTCTCATGGGAACAGAATTTTCTCCAGAGTTGCAGACTTGGTTGTGGTTGGCGTTTTTTGCCAGCTTTGCTGTCAAAATGCCAATGTGGCCTGTTCATACATGGTTGCCTGATGCGCACGTCGAAGCACCGACAGCAGGTTCTGTTATTCTGGCAGGTGTCTTGCTGAAAATGGGTGGTTACGGGTTCTTGAGATTCTCTTTGCCGATGTTTCCTGATGCGACAGAGATGTTTGCGCCTATGGTCTTTGGTTTGAGCGTAATTGCAATTATTTATACGTCTTTGATTGCTTTGGCCCAGACCGATATGAAGAAGATGATTGCTTATTCTTCGGTTGCTCACATGGGGTTTGTGACGCTCGGTATTTTCACGCTGAATATGCAAGGTATCCAAGGCGCTGTGTTCCAGATGATTTCTCACGGTGTTGTCTCGGCGGCATTGTTCTTGGCAATCGGTGTTGTTTATGACCGTCTGCATACGCGCGATATAGGTCGTTACGGCAACTTGTCCAAAAACATGCCAATTTATGCGACTGTGTTTGTTATCCTGATGCTGGGTGCGGTTGGGCTTCCCGGAACATCCGGTTTCGTTGGTGAATTCTTGGCTTTGTTGGGCGTGTTTAAAGTTGATACAACTGTTGCAACCTTGGCGGCTACCGGTGTTGTTCTTGGCGCGACGTACATGCTGCATTTGACCAGAAAACTGGTTTTCGGGCCGAAGGTGAATGATGATGCCGCCGCGATGTCTGATTTGACCACTGTTGAAAAAGCCTATTTCCTGCCGCTAGTAATTTTGGTCCTGTGGCTTGGTGTTGCTCCGGGCTATGTGTTGGAGCGGACAGTGCCTGCGATTGACTCTATTTTATCTCGTTATGAAGTTCAGGTTGAAGATACAAGTTCTGCTGCCGCACCACAGGTTCCGGCTGCTGTTGAAGAACCTGCTGCACAATCCCATGATTCCGAAGGTGAAGAATAATGTCCGGTATGAATTGGTTAATGCTTAGTCCTGTTAAACCCGAACTTTTTCTTGTCGGGGTTGGATTGCTTCTCTTGATAGTGGGTGCGCTTCGCGGCAAGTCCAGTGTCGGATTTATTTTGGCTGCTGTTTTGGCATCTTTTGCAGTAGGCGGCGCGTTCTTATGCTTGAGCGATGCGGGAATGCCATTGGATACATTAGGCGGAATGGTTGCTGCTGACGGGTTTTCTGTCTGGATGCGCTTGCTTATTCTGTCCGGACTTTTTGTCTCCACATTATTGCTGGTCGGTTGGTTGAAGGAAAATCAGGTTTTTAAATTTGAAATTCCGCTGCTTTATCTCCTCTCCGGTGTTGGGATGTTGTTTATGGTGTCTGCCACAAACCTATTGTCCCTTTATGTTTCTCTGGAATTATCATCTTTGTGCCTTTACGTACTGGCGGCAATTAACCGTGATAATTTGAAGTCAACCGAGTCCGGTTTGAAATATTTTATTCTCGGGGCTTTGTCTTCGGGGTTGTTGCTATTCGGGATTTCTCTGGTTTACGGATTTACTGCGACACTGTCTTATGCCGAGATCGGTGCAATCTTGTCTCAGATGACTTTGCCTGCGGGGGCTATGGTCGGGATGGTCTTTATCCTTGCCGGGCTTGTCTTTAAAATTTCTGCAGTTCCATTCCATATGTGGACACCGGATGTTTATGAAGGCGCTCCGACACCTGTAACTGCTTTGTTTGCGATTGTGCCGAAAGTTGCAGCGTTTGGTCTAATTATTCGTCTTTTGACAGGGCCATTTGCGTCTCTTCATGAACAAGCCAGTCAGATTATTGTGTTTGTTGCTCTGGCGTCTTCTATTCTCGGGGCATTTGCAGGCTTGGCGCAGAATAATTTCAAACGTCTGATCGCTTATTCTTCGATTGCCAACATGGGATACGCTTTGTTGGGCTTATTGTCGGGCACGCCTGAAGGGGTTGCTTCTGTTGTTTTATATCTGACCATTTACATGGTGATGACAGCGGGCGTTTTTGCTGTGTTGATGGGTTTGAAGCGCGAAGGTCATTCTGTTGAAACGATTTCTGATTTTGC
>QKCR01000085.1 GCA_003245575.1 Alphaproteobacteria bacterium
TCAACCAAAAACCAATCCGGAAGTTAATAATAATTAACCTTTTTAAGTCACCTTATAATCTTGTAGGACACTCAGGATCTTTTGACGCGAATGAACGAAGCCGTAGCCAGACAGACTGAAAGACTAACACAAGACCAACTCGACGCCATGGTAAGTCTGCATACCCGCTATCTCGAGGGGAGAATTGGCGGTCGCAGAGCAACTCTAAAGCATGTCGACATTTCAGGACTTGATCTCAAAGGAAAAAATCTTAGGCATGCTGATTTTTCGGGCTGTACAATGCGCCGGATGGACCTGTCCAATACCAATTTCCAAGAGGCCATTTTATACGCTTGCGACTTAAGCTTTTCAAACCTCAATAATACAAGCTTTGTCCGTGCAGATATGCGCGGAACAAAAATAGAAAGCGCAAATCTTATCGGAGCCGACTTGGAAAAGGCAGATTTGCGTGTCGGCGCGATTGCCCAAGACGGGACATACGCGGCCCCTCAAGCTGTGAACTTCAGAGGGGCAAATCTTTCAGGTGCGCGGCTGGCAGGGACGATGGCAAATAACGCGGATTTTTCCGATGCGATTATGTCCCAAATCAACATCCAGAATGCCGACCTGAGAGGCGCAAAGCTCTCTGGCGCAGATTTAACAGGGGCTGATGTCGAAGGCGTCCAGCTCTCCGGTGCCGATCTTCAAAATACCATTCTAACGGGCGTCAATATTGATGCTGTTAAAGATGATCTTGATATATCCACCGCAATCACCGATGAAAATATAGGTCCATCTGTGACCGAGCTTGTCACACCACTTGTAAAATTAATAGAAGAACATCAAGTATGGGTTGAATCATCAGGCGAACGCGGTCATCAACTAGACTTGTCCGATTATGACCTAAGAGAAATCGGCTCTCTGAAGATGGAAAAACTCACCGCCCTAAGAGCGCGTCGCGCAAAATTCTTTGCAATGAATCTCTTCCGTGTTGAATTACAAAGTGCCGTTTTGGATGAATGTGATTTCAGACGATGCGATTTGGAAGGTGCAGACTTCCGCGGATCAAGCATGCTTCATGCAAAATTCTCCCACGCACGCCTTTCAAAAGCAAATTTTACTGCGCTTCTATTTACCAAAAACAGTAACAACAGAATTGCATCATGCGACCTCAGATGGGCAGAATTCAGATATGCCGATTTAACCGAAGCCAGATTAAAAGGCGCAAATCTGCAATATGCAGATCTGTCCTACGCTAATCTGACCGGATGCGACCTACGAGAATGCGATCTGACAGGCGCAAATCTTGAGGGAGCAATGCTGGACGATGCAGATTTAGAGGACGCCATTCTCTCTGATGGCGCACCAAGTCGTGCTTTCTCTCTCGGGTCGTTAAAAGATACAAACTAACTTTACAGTTTGCTTGTCATCTCAGGAACTGCATCAAACAAATCTGCAACAAGTCCGTAATCAGCAACTTGGAAAATAGGAGCCTCGGGGTCTTTGTTAATCGCAACAATAACCTTGGAGTCTTTCATACCTGCCAAATGCTGGATTGCTCCGGAAATTCCGACAGCAATATAAAGCTGCGGAGCAACGACTTTACCTGTTTGCCCGACTTGATAGTCGTTGGAAACATATCCCGCATCAACTGCCGCACGAGACGCACCGACTGCTGCGCCAAGTTTATCAGCAAGAGCCTCAATGATTGCAAAATTTTCGGCAGAACCAACTCCGCGACCACCGGATACGACAACTTTTGCAGCAGGAAGTTCCGGGCGGGCAGATTGTGTAATCTCTTCACTGACAAATTGGGTCAGATCAGATGATCCAAGGGCAGAGACATCTCCGGCCTCAATAGGCGCATTTCCACCTGTCGGCAAAGCTGCATCAAATGCAGTTGTTCTTATGGTCAAAAGCTTGATTGCATCCGAACTTTCAACGGTAGCAATTGCGTTCCCGGCATAAACAGGACGTTTGAATTGCTTATCCGAGAGAATGGAAATCACATCAGAAATCTGCTGCACATCTAAAAGACCAGCAACACGCGGCAAAAGATTTTTTCCGAAAATTGTTCCCGGAGCCAAAAGATGTGAATAATGACCTGCGAGCGCAGAAACAGCGGGGGCCAAAACCTCTGGCAACTGATGTGCCAAAGCAGGGGAATCCAAAGTAATCACTTTCGTCACACCCGAAATCGCTGCTGCAGATTGAGAAATGGACGCAATATCAGACCCTGCAACCAAAACATGGACATCTTGAGCTAATTTCAAAGCGGCGGTCACACAATTCAGCGTCGATGATTTAATTGAGCCCGCGCTATGTTCACAAATAACCAATACCGTCATCTTAAATAACCTTTGCTTCGTTTTTCAATTTATCGAGAAGAGCATCAACAGACTCCACTTTAATGCCCGCACTTCTGACAGGAGGCTCTTCCAGTCCAACCAAAGTCATTCGGGGGGATAAATCCACACCGAGATCAGACGGGGACATAACGGCCAATGGCTTTTGCTTTGCCTTCATAATATTCGGTAGGGCGGCATAGCGCGGCTCATTCAAACGGAGATCAGTTGTGATGATCGCCGGCAAAGCGATCTTTAATGTCTCAAGTCCGCCGTCAATTTCACGCGTAACGTTTGCAGATGATGCACCATCCAATTCAACCTTGGACGCAAATGTTGCCTGAGGCCATCCCATCATAGCCGCCAACATTTGACCTGTTTGGTTTGAATCGTCATCAATAGACTGCTTGCCCATAATGACCAGTTGAGGGGATTCCTGAGCAATAACGGCCTTAAGTGTTTTTGCAACGGCCAAAGGCTCAACACCGCCCAAATCCGTCGGAAGGTCTGTTTGAACGAGAATGCCGCGGTCAGCCCCAACAGCCATCGCCGTTCTTATAACGTCTTGAGCCTTATCAGGGCCGATCGTCACAACGACGATCTCGGTAACAACACCTTTTTCCTTGAGACGAACAGCTTCTTCAACAGCGATTTCGTCGAATGGATTCATCGACATTTTGACATTGGTCAACTCGACACCGCTTTTATCCGCCTTAAGACGAATTTTAACATTGTAATCAACGACGCGCTTAACAGGGACTAGAACTTTCATATTTCAACTCTACTAAAATGAACGGGATTTAGGAAACAAACCACAAAGATGCCAACAAAAGCAGACTAGCAGCCTGAAAAGCCACTCGCAAGCGCATGAGGGTATTGCCGTACTTCTTGTTGAATTCTCCACCTTTGAGCATAGAGACAATTCCCAAGATCAAGACCCCAAAAACTGCCAAGCAAGTCAGACATAATAAAATCAGGATTAAAGGTTCCATTTCATATACCTCACGAAACTTTCTCAGCAACCATAAAATAATTTATATCCAGATCATGCGGGCTTAATTCAAATGATCCTGACAAGGGCTTATAAACAAGACCACACGCATCAATCACCTTTAAGTCAGAGCAATCAGCAATACGTGCCAACTCGGAAGGCTTGATAAATTTATTCCAGCTATGAGTCCCTGCGGGAGCCCAACTCAAAATGCGCTCCGCTACAAAGATACCTAAACCGTATGATTTCCAAGTTCTATTCAATGTCGAGAAAACAACTTTACCGCCCGGTTTCAAAAGATCGGAACACAGGGCAATAAAAGACATTGGGGAAGAAACATGTTCAACAATTTCAAGAGCGGTAATAAAATCAAATTTCTCACCGGAAGCCACAAGATCTTCCGCTGCCGCATTTTTATAAGTAACCGGAACCCCATGACGTAAAGAATGTTCGCGCGCTACTTGAATAGCTTTCGGGTCAGCGTCGACACCCGTAACCTTACCGCCCAAACGGGACAAAGGCTCACAAATCAAACCGCCACCGCAGCCAATATCCAGAACTGTTTTTCCCTTCAACGGTCCGAATGCCTTAGAGATAAATGCCATCCGTGCCGCAGCCATTTTATGCAACGGCGCATACGTCCCGTTCACATCCCACCAATCCGCAGCATGGGATGAGAAATGGGATATTTCATCGGGATCGACCGTTGATCTGGCCTTGAGTTTCTGGATTTTCTGAATCATAGGGAGAGAATAAAGACTTTTTTTCCGAAAGACTATAGGAAGTTAAGGGGAAAATTGCTATTCTTCCCGCCATTATGTCGCGTATTGTGGTCAAATTCGGGGGAACTTCTGTCGCCGATCCTAACAGGATCGAGAATGCGGCTGATAAAGTGCAGGCTGAAGTTCGCCGCGGAAATAAAGTGATTGTCGTTGTTTCTGCTATGGCAGGCGTAACCAACCAATTGGTAGATTATTGCCAACAAATTGACCCCGGATGTGACCCTCATGAATATGATGCTGTTGTAGCCAGCGGGGAACAGATCACCACAGGACTGATGGCTCTTGCACTGCAAAAAAGAGGGCTAAGCTCTAGATCATTTATGGGATGGCAAGTTCCTATGATCTGTAATGACCAACATGGACGTGCACGAATTGACGAAATTCCACCTGAAAACCTTGAAAACTGTCTGGATAACGATGTTGTCGCCGTTGTTGCCGGCTTTCAGGGCGTATCACGCAGCGGTCGCATATCCACTTTAGGGAGAGGCGGATCGGATACGACAGCCGTTGCATTGGCTGCCGCCGTGAAAGCACATCGCTGCGATATTTATACGGATGTGGATGGTGTTTATACAACCGACCCGCGTATGGTCCCACAAGCCAGCAAACTTGAAAAAGTATCTTACGAAGAAATGCTTGAGATGGCCGCATTGGGCGCAAAGGTACTTCATCCGAGGTCAGTCGAACTGGCTATGGCATGGAATGTACCCTTGCAGGTACTCTCGAGTTTTGATCCTAAAATCGGAAGTGAACTTCCCGGAACCCTCATTGTCGCAGAGGAGGACATCATGGAAAAACAAATCGTCAACGGAGTAACTTATACCCGTAACGAGTCAAAAATTACTTTGCTGAAAGTGCCCGATATGCCGGGGATAGCCGCATCAATTTTTGCACCACTCGGAGAGAGTGGTATCAACGTAGATGTAATTGTCCAGAACGTATCGCCAGACGGCAAAACAACTGATATGACCTTTACAGTTCCCAAAGGGGACGCCGCACGCACAAAATCCGTGTTAAGTTCACTGGATCAGCTTCAGGGCGTCGAAATCCGTATAGATAACGACATCGCCAAAATTTCAATTGTCGGCATTGGCATGAGCTCCCACACAGGTGTTGCAAAAACCATGTTTACGACATTGGCTGAAAACAAAATAAATATTCAAGCCATCACAACCTCCGAAATTAAAATCAGCGTTCTCATCGACGAGAAATTCACCGAACTGGCAGTGCGCGCCTTGCACTCTGCCTTTGATTTGGACCAGAAAAATGTCGGCTGAGTCAGAGAGTAAAAAATATCACCCGAAAGAATCCGAAGATCTTCTGCGCGACTTCCACACAGATTTGAGCGTAGGGGATATTCTTCACCGTGCCAGAACGCGTACTGACATCACGCTTGAATATGCGGCGCAACAGACACGGATCAGAGTATCCTACCTTCAAGCGATAGAAGACGGACAACTGGATCGATTGCCCGGACGCATATATGCCATCGGCTTTATCAAAACCTACGCAGAGTTTTTAAATCTGGATGGTGAAAAAATCATTCAGCTTCTCAAACGCCAATCAGGGACTAAGGTTGCCCACAAACCTTTACCGACAACCGCACCTGTGGAAGAAGATCACTCCCTACCGTCTCCAAAAACATTTGTAATTGTACTTACAATGCTTGTCTGCGGGTTGGTAATGTATCCATATGCCTTTAAATCCGGAGCAGTTCAAAAATCCGTGCCCTCTGTTCCTGAGGATTTAAAAGAGCAAGTCACACTCTTAACAAAGCCTCAAACAAAAAAGCCACTCCCTCAATCTTCTACTGAAGAAGCAGGCATTGAACAAAACATCCCCCCAACCATAGATGAAGAAACACCAGAAGAAATTCTGGCTGAAGAAAAACAACATCCTGTTATTCTAAAGGCGTTAGAAAATGTCTGGTTGGAAATCAGAACCCCAGAACAAAAAGTTATCCTTTCCCGTGTTTTGTCCAAGGATGAGGAATATTGGGTCCCTGAAGATCAGGAAAATCTTGTTATGACCTTAGGGAATGCAGGAGGGCTACAAATTTTGGTGGAGGGACAACCTCTACCGCTTTTGGGCAGAAAGTCTCAGGTCATCAGAAACCTCTCCCTTAACCCCGAATATTTAAAAGAAATCTTGAAAAAAACGCAGAAAAAGTCCATGTAGTGGACTATGAGCGCAAGCAATGATCCATCCTCTCACCGCCCTTGGCGGCAGATAATACGCAGACCCTCCCGTAAAATATGGGTCGGGAACGTGCCTGTTGGGGGAGATTCACCTATAACTGTCCAGTCTATGACCAATACGGACACGCGCGATGTTAAAGCCACGATCGAACAAATTCAGGCAATGGAAAAGGCGGGAGCAGATATTGTACGTGTCTCTTGTCCTGACGAAGACTCCTCCGCAGCCTTAAAGCAAATTATTAAAGAAATCTCTGTTCCCATTGTTGCAGATATACATTTTCACTATAAGCGTGCCATAGAAGCAGCCCAAAACGGGGCAGCATGTCTGCGTATTAATCCGGGCAACATAGGGTCGGAAGATCGCGTACGAGACGTCATTCAGGCCGCTAAAGACCATAATTGCTCTATCCGTATCGGCGTAAACGCAGGCTCTTTAGAACGCGACTTGCTGGAAAAATACGGCGAGCCGTGCCCCGATGCTATGGTTGAAAGTGCGCAGCGCCATATAAAAATCCTCGAAGATCACGATTTTTATAACTTCAAAATATCCTGTAAGGCATCCGATGTCTTTTTGGCAGTCGCCGCCTATATGCAGTTGGCGGACGCCTGCGATTATCCGCTCCATGTCGGAATCACCGAAGCAGGCGGCCTGCGTTCCGGAACGATTAAATCTGCCGTTGGCATGGGAAATCTCTTATGGGCAGGAATAGGGGATACAATCCGTGTATCTCTATCCGCGGATCCCGTTGAAGAAATCAAGGTAGGCTTTGACCTGCTTAAATCTCTGGGGCTGCGCCACCGCGGCGTAAATGTAATCTCTTGCCCAAGCTGCGCACGTCAGAATTTCGATGTGATTAAGACCGTCGAAGAAATCGAAAAACGCCTGGAACACATCACAACCCCGATGACCTTGTCAGTCATCGGCTGCGTGGTCAACGGGCCGGGTGAAGCCCTTATGACAGACATCGGCTTCACAGGTGGGGGGCGTGGCACACATCAGGTTTATATCGGCGGCGAAACCGCTCACCGCCTGATGGATGGAGATCAAAGCATTGTTGACCATCTGGTCAATCTTGTTGAAGAAAAAGCGCGATCAATTCAGCAAGACTCCTCCAAAGAAGTTGCTTAACCATATCTTAGAAAATTTTCCTTACGCTCTGCCGCATTGATAGTTCAGTGTAGGGAGAAGATATATGCATCCGATATTCGAAAAAGACGTCTTTGTTGTGAAAGAACATGTGGGCATGTTCAAAGCAGCAAATAACTACGACATATTTGATCCTGAAACAGGCGCAAAAATTCTGGAATGCCGCGAACCGAATCTGGGCTTTTTTACAAAAATACTACGCTTCACTGATTATAAAAGAATGACACCTTTTGAAGTTGTTATCTCAACACCGACAGGAAAAAAACTTCTTACGGTAAAAAGAGGAATATCCATTATCCTCTCGCACGTAGATGTGCTTGATGAGCGAGGAAGATCTATAGGCGGATTTAACCAAAAACTTCTCTCGATAGGCGGTAAATTTGATATCGTCAGTGCGGGTGGAAATTTCTTGGCTCAGCTCAGAGGAAACCTGATCGGCTGGAATTTCAAATTCTTTAAAAATGAAAAGCAAATAGCCGAGGTCTCCAAAAAATGGGCAGGTATTGGCAAAGAACTATTCACCTCAGCCGATAACTATGTCCTGAGCATAGATAATTCGGTCGAAAAAGAAGACCCGCTAAGACCTCTGATGTTTGCGGCAGTCATGTGCATAGATATGTGCCTCAAAGAGTGATTTTTCACTTTCGAATTGCCAAACGGGGGGCTTTAACGCTATATAGCTTCCACTATGGAATTACTTAAGAAACTAGCCCCGATTGAATCCCGTTACTCAGAACTCGCCGCCCTATTGGCCGAGGGAACAGTCTCAGGCGAAAAATTCGTCAAAATGACGAAGGAATACTCTGATCTCACGCCGGTTATCGAGACAATCACAACCTATAAAAAGGCTCTGACAGACAAAGATGACCTTGAAATCATGGTTGATGACCCTGAAATGGGCGAAATCGCGCGGGAAGAGCTCTATGATCTCAACGGGAAGATTCCTGAACTTGAGCATCAAATCAAACTTGCGCTCATTCCGAAAGATCAGGACGATGACCGTAACGCCATTCTTGAAATCAGAGCAGGGACAGGCGGAGACGAAGCAGCCCTTTTTGCAGGAAATCTGCTGAATATGTACAAGGCCTATGCCGCTGAACGGGGCTGGAGATTTGAAGTCGTAGAAGCAACCGAGAATGATATTGGCGGAATCAAAGATGTTGTGGTCGAAATCTCCGGATCTGATGTTTTTGCCCGCATGAAGTACGAGTCAGGCGTACACCGCGTACAGCGCGTACCCGAAACCGAGGCCTCAGGCCGTGTTCATACATCCGCAGCGACTGTTGCCGTGTTGCCGGAAGCCGAAGATGTAGACGTTTCAATCAATGAAAACGACCTACGGATTGATGTGTATCGCTCTCGCGGGGCTGGTGGGCAGTCAGTTAACACGACAGACTCCGCCGTGCGCATTACCCACTTGCCATCGGGAATTGTTGTGGCCATGCAGGATGAACGGTCTCAGATCAAAAACCGCGCAAAGGCCATGAAAATCCTGAAATCACGCCTGTATGATTTAAGACGTCAGGAAGCCGCCGACGAGCGTGCCGCAGACCGAAAGTCTCAAGTTGGAAGCGGTGATCGTTCAGAACGCATTCGGACATATAACTTCCCGCAATCCCGCGTTACAGACCACCGGATTAACCTGACCCTCTATAAAATTCATGAAATCATGGCAGGAAAAGGGCTTGACGAAATCGTGGACGCCCTCACAACAGAAGAACAAGCCGAAAAACTTGCCGCCATGGGTATGTAAACCAGAGCACATAAGGTATAAAAAAGGGCCGGAAACGGCCCTGTTTTTATATTTATCCCCGAATTAATGGGCAATATCAGAGTGAAGCTGCTGCATTTCTTTAATATACTTATCCAGCATATTTTTAAGAGCTTCACGCAGATACGGTTCCATATCTTCATCCCCACGAG
>QKCR01000060.1 GCA_003245575.1 Alphaproteobacteria bacterium
TTTAAAAAAATGACAAAATTACTATTCACAATATCCCAGTCAATAGAGAAGTCGATGTGATATTCAGGTTCTTTAGTCCTAGCCAGAAAGGGATTTGTAACATTAGCTATTCCCTCAACAACAGTTCGTAAACCATCATCAAAATTGGTCCGGAAATCTGCATATAATTTGTTCCTTGCAAAAATCGGAATGGCACAATTTTCAAGTAAAACGGGCATTACTACAACCCTTTTTTCCTCAAGTTCTCTTAAAAAGCCAGAGGTTAATTCTTTTTTGCACCACTCAGAGGCTATAGATGCTTTTGATAATATGACTAATAAAGCACTAGAACCCTCGACCGCTTCTTGAACTTTGTCGATGATTGAATCGCCAATACTTAATTCCCATCTATCTAACCAAACATTTATGGTTCTTTGAACAAGTTGCATTGCTAATTTATCGACAAATTCTTTATTTTCATGTGAATAGCTAATAAAAATTGGCATAACAATATTCTCAGAATAGGTAAAGATGCATAACGCCGCCAACAGCGGACGAGTGAAACAAGGTCCAGCGCACGAAGTGCGCGCTGCTGATTGGCCTTGTTAGCACTTTAATTCCTGCCCGGAACCATGAACTCATGGCCGGTTAATTCTGATGATATTTCATCAATGAATTGGGCTGGAGCTGATGTAATAAACTCAGATAGTAACCAGTTATGCTGGCAATCAAAATGCCTAGAAAGCTTATCTGGCGTGTAACGTGCCATTTCGGAGAGTTTATGCATAGCGGCAAAGGTTATTGTCATTGAGCTTCTAGGGATGATTCCACTCATGTTGCCGCCTCTTTTTATATACCAAAGTCTTGATGTGCCATTGATGTAATAAAGATCTTTTCTCAGCTTTTTATGATAATTCTTGTAGCGATTTAGGCTAGCGGACCTTTGATTCGGCCTCCAATCAAATCTCCGTCGAGCTCTTATGATCCATTCATCTTGAACACTCCGCTCTCTTTCAAATCCGGTAGGAAGCTTGTTAATAGTATGCTGAGTAGCAAATTTATCTGTTAGCTCTACACAAAACCATGATTTATGCGTTGTCATAGACCTTACTATTTTTGGCTTTGAAATAGGAATAAACAACTCAGGGACTGAACTGTATGTTAGATCAAATGCCCTATGAATGTTTGGAAGGTTATATAGTAAATCTTTTAATGAATAGATCTCACCATTCGATGTCTCTCCGAGGTGAAGACACAAAGCAGGAAGGATACCGCCATTTTTAAATTTCACCTTCTCATTACTTAACGAAGTCTGACCGCCGATAGTGAAACCAGATACACCGTGTTGATCACTAAAATTCACGTCTTTGGTTAATAGCAACGCTTTAGTAGCGTTAAGAAAACAATAATAGGCTGTGAGAGGAGCGGATACTTTGGGGAGAAGTGATGTTGCATCATAAAAACTATGAGCCTGATTCCAGAAAAAACGGGCATCATTTTTTCCTGCTCGTTTCAGCCATAGATCAACATAGTCCCATGTGGGTAGTGTTCAGAATTCTGTGTCATTTCATTACACTACGACAAAAAGAGATGACACATGACCAAAACAACCTTCGACATGGACGCCGCGCTACAAGCCTTGCGTGACGGTAAAGATCTGACTGGCAAAGACGGTATTCTTACGCGCTCATCAAGCAATTGACCGAAGCGGCCATGCAGGCCGAGCTTGAACAGCACCTCGCCCAAGATGAAACGGCCAACCGCAAAAACGGCTCAACAGCTAAGACTATCAAAAGCATTGCGGGCCGCTTTGAACTCAACACGCCCCGCGATCGGGCTGGGACCTTTGAGCCGCAAATCATCAAAAAGCATCAGACCCAGTTGACTGACGAACTGGAGCGCAAAATTATCGCCCTGTTTGCGCTTGGAACCAGTTATCAGGACATCCGTTCCCATGTCGAAGACCTGTACGGGATCCATCTGTCCAACGGTACCTTGAACGCCGTGACTGACAAGCTGCTGCCTGAGTTACAAGCCTGGCGTAATCGCGAGCTGGATGCGATTTATCCGGTGATGTGGCTCGATGCCATTCACTACAAGATCAAGGAGAATGGTCGCTATGTCACCAAGGCCGTTTACACCATTCTGGGCCTCAATGTCGAAGGCAAAAAGGAACTGCTGGGCCTTTATCTGTCGGAGCATGAAGGCGCCCATCACTGGTTGAGCGTGTTGACCGATCTGCATAACAGGGGCGTTAAGGACATACTGATTGCCTGTGTGGATGGCTTAAAGGGCTTCCCTGAAGCCATCGAGAGTATCTACCCCCGAACGGAAGTTCAGCACTGCATCATCCATCAGATCCGCAACTCATTGAAATATGTTGCCAGCAAGAACCAGAAAGCCTTCATGGCCGATCTGAAGTGCGTGTACAAGGCAGCCACCCTGAGTGCAGCTGAATCAGCGCTGGATGAATTGGAGACGAAGTGGGGCGAAAAATACCCGGTCGTCATCAAATCCTGGCGCAATAAATGGCAGACGCTGTCGGCCTATTTTAAGTACCCGGAGTACGTCAGAACCGCCATCTACACGACGAATGCGGTCGAGGCGGTACACCGGCAGTTCCGCAAACTAACGAAAACCAAAGGCGGTTTCGCCAATGAAAACAGTTTGCTCAAGCTGTTATACGCCGGTATGTTGCAGGCATCAGAACGCTGGACACTCCCCATCCAGAACTGGAATCTGACGCTGTCGCAGCTATCGATCCATTTTCCCGGCAGGCTGGATGATCATATTGACCTATGATCGGCTGACACAGAATATTGAACACCCTCCCCATGTGCTTGTGACTAGGACAGTTTTTTCGTTGAAATGAGGCTCACTTACTGCTTTGTGAATAGTAAGATTTTTGTTTTTATGGCTTATATCCCCGAAACCCAATTTCTACTCCGTTTTATGATTGTGGATATGAGTGCTAACGCCTTGCTCACCGGTAAATTAGGAGCGCAGCGAGTAATTTATCCGCGTGCAGCAACTTGTTATGTTCATTGCTTCGTGAGAACTACAGCTTTTTCAGAAAAGGATAAAGGTCTCGCCTTTCCCGGAACATTATTTTCCAATCTAAGAGAATCACCATTTACAGATATAATTGTGGCAAACTTTCCCTTACTGCCAAAATCAATATCAAGGTCATAGGGATTTGAAGAACCATAGATACTATATGTACCTTGACTAAGTTCTTCTGCAACTTGAATCCCAACTTCCTTATTCTCTTTGAAAACTAAAGTTACCTCATTTCCTTCTACAGTGCCTACCCAGCGACCTTCAAGTTCACTTTCTATTCCAAAGTTACAGCCTGATAGAAGAACTAAGACCAATGCAAGATATAGTAGTTTCAAAATTTACTCCTTTTTTAAACATAACACTTATTAAGCGGCATTTTGCCACCTATCCACGGGGCGCGTGCCGTCTAGTTCCGCCGAGCAAAGCGGGTGTGCCTTACAACCCATTGTCTGGGCAGTAAAAAACATGCCCCTTGTTTGCTCTGTGTGGATAGGCGGCAATTGGTCATCTATCCCGCAGTGGGACCTGATCGTGTTCCATCTGATCCGCGATACAGGCGTTTGCCCCATGCGCTGCCGGTATCCACTCTATTGAGTCCTATCCTAACCGGCTTTGTCTGCGTTGACACCTCGATAGGTCACATTCGAACCATTGTCAAAGAAGCCGTTGAGCAGGGTGGCCTGTTTTTCACACCTTGGCCGTGATGGCGATGGTTTGGGCTTAGCTTGTGCTCAGCTCAACCCACGTGGCTGAGAGACTTCTCGGGTCGGCTAACGGGATCAGGCTCCCCTCTGTCTGGCCGAGGAGTTTGCGGTGGGCGGGGCGGCGAGGCAGGGAGGCCGAGCCAGTCATCATCACGCATGGAGGCGTGTTGATGACGTGCCCCAAGCCCGGCGCGGACGAC
>QKCR01000078.1 GCA_003245575.1 Alphaproteobacteria bacterium
TTAACCGCTTCATCATAAGCAACTGCACGACCTTTGAAAGAGGACATCATTTTCTTTACACGACGCGGAACGGCCAAATCACCTACTCCGGACTCTCTGAGTGACCATTCAACGTCACGAAACATCACATCAAAGAACTTTTGAGCCAGCTTCCGACCGTATATACCCATATCAGGTGCAGAAAGGCGATTTACCAACAATCCTGCATGAAGAGCCAAAATCTCATAACGGCCTTCCAGCGTGTCAGGAATTTTATAATCTTCATAGAACGCAGGATTACGTGATGTTTCCATTATAGCTCTATAAAGCTGTCGGGCTGCTTTATTCCGATTACGACCCTGACGTGTAAAAAAATTCAACATTCAAATCCTCATGGTTGCTGCAACGCAGCTATAACTAACGATTTTCGGAGTGGCGACACTATAACAACTTCGACCGACTTGTAAAAGAAATTTCTATTTTTCATTTTATTTACAGCGTGTTTCCAGATTCTCTTCGCCTGAAACTAAAACACGCCCGAGAATTAGATGATGACAACTTCATTTTCCAATGTTAGTCATTTCCAATAAGAAAACTATTACATAAAATAGTCTAACTCGAAACGGGAGCATCCTATGTTAATTGATCTGTTTAATCAGAATCCCAAAAGTCAAAGAGATATACTGGTCGACACGTACTTTTCAGGCTGCGTTATTTAGGCTGCTATGGAAGCTATTATTGATAAGCTCAGCTCGACTATACGTAAACAATATATTGATTCTGTGCGAACCATGATGGGCTCCCTTGATCGGCTTAATTTGCTTGTAGAGGACTTAACTGCGTCATTACAGGCTATAGATCTATATAAATTAGCTGCTGAATTCCCGGATCATGACCTACCTCTAGAGGAAATGAAATCTCCATTATCGGGGTTTGTGGCAGGTTTTGACGAGTTTAGCTCGTCATTTCAGTTGGCTTATAATGATCTTTTGGTGCTTTGCCCAACTCAAGATATTACTGAAATAAGTGACGATCGGAACGAATATCTTCAGCGGTTGCAGTATGCACAGCGCATGATTGAGGATTCTTCGGAAACAGAAGATGCTCTAGCCGGTGTCGTTACGATGCTCTTGGAAGAATGTAGAGAAATGACAGCTCAACTCGCGGCAGAGTATTCCCAAGTTATCCAATCCATTCCCGGACATGAGGATTTCTTTTCACCTGCGAATACCGAACTTGCCAAAAGCTGGGAAGCACGCCTTCTACAGCATGTTCGTGATATTACAGAGGTTCCTGATGAAAGCTTTCCTTATTCATGTGCCCGCGCCGCATTTCCCAAAGCAGCCCCTTGCCAACCTTAGAGAGAAGATTTAAGACTCATTCTATGATGACTCACCGTTACTTTTCTCTGATTGCTCTGTGCCTTCTGACATTCTCAGCAGGCTATTTGAGTGCTTGTACCCCTCAACTTGCGACACGCGGTAATCTTCTGGAAGATTATCAAATGAAGGAAGTTCTGCCGGGGATTGATACAAAAGATGATGTTGTACGCAAAATCGGGTCTCCGACAACGGTTGCACCATTTGATGAAAATACTTGGTATTATATGGGACAGAAAACCGAAAAGAACGGCGTTCTTGATCCGAAAATAACACAAGAACGTATTGTTGTTGTGACCTTCAATGCTGAAGACGGTATGGTTGATAAGATTGTCCAGCGCCAAGATGGCCGCGAGGATATTCCAATTGTCCAACGCACTACGCCGACAACGGGCAACGACTATACATTTATTCAGCAAATGCTTGGAAATATCGGCAAGTTTAATAAAACTCCGGAATCTGCTGCTCGAACAGCAGGTGGAGATATTCCTTGATTTAGTCGGGATTGCCTATTTCTCGAATACGCCGACCAGTTCGGTATGTGTGGACCAAGTAAATTGGTCCACAATTTTTATGGTCTTGAGTTTGTATCCGCCACCAATCAAAATTTTTGCATCGCGCGCGAACGTTGCAGGATTACATGAAACACCTACAACCAAAGGCAAATTTGATTTTACCAACATTTGCGCCTGCTCTTTTGCTCCGGCTCTCGGAGGATCAAAAACAGCGGCTTTGTATTCCCGCAATTCACGCCCAACAATCGGTTCTTTAAACAGGTCACGCACCTCCGCTGTAAACCGCGAGTTTCCTTTTGCGGCTTCAATAAGCGAGTTCGCCATAGACCACTCTCCTTCTGCGGCGTGGACGGTATATTTCTTCAAAAGATGGCCTGCGAATGTCCCGCATCCTGAAAACAAATCAACGACCTTATCTTTCTTACCCATTTTTTGGCGTTCAAGCCCTTCCAGAACTGCATTTACAAGTGCAGTCTCCCCATCTTCCGAAGGCTGAAGAAATGCCGCTGCAGGAAGATCTACCGTTAAAGCGCCGTTTGTTTTTTTGATAGATGTCAGCGAGATATGTGTCTCACTTTTAGAGAATGCATCTTTGCGGAAGCTGATACGCGCCAAACCACATTGCTCTGCCATAGAGGCGATAGCTCCTGTCTGACGAGCGCCTGTCTCATCCAGCCCCGTTATCACGCAATCGAAAAGTCCCCCATCTGCCTCTTGGATCATAATTTCGATGGACTGGTTCTTATGCGCAATTTGCTTTAGAGCTGCCGGTAATTTTTCAACCACAGCCTGAAGTCTGGTTGTCAAAAGAAGACAGTTCTTAATCGGTGCGAGATCGTGAGAATGATATTGATTATAACCTATGATGATTTCATTCTCATGACGCAGAACGTTTAACGTCACGCGACGACGAGCCCCTGCCTCCACAAAAACAGGATCAAGCCACACTTCCGCTTCAAGGCCGTTGTCCTTCAGTATGTTTTGCACATTTTTGATCTTCCAAGAACGGTAGGTTTCCTGGGAGATATGCTGCAATTGGCATGAACCGCATTCTTCAAAATGCGGACATGGAGGTTTTTGTTCAGGGCAAGCTTCTAGCTCAGGTAAATTCAATCTGGTCATGTTTATCTCAATAAAAAATCCCCGCATCTTTAGCAGTGCGGGGATTTAAATGCGATTAAAAAATTATTTCAAGCTTATTTGGACATGGTTTGAGCAACCACAGCCACTAGAATAATCGCCACAATATTGGCAATCTTAATAAGCGGGTTCACAGCAGGCCCGGAGGTATCTTTATAAGGATCGCCTACCGTATCGCCTGTTACAGCGGCTTTGTGAGCTTCAGAGCCTTTACCGCCGTGATGGCCTTCTTCGATGTATTTCTTGGCATTATCCCATGCACCACCACCGGAGGTCATGGAAATTGCCACGAAGAGACCTGTGACGATTGTTCCCATCAAAACAGCTCCCAATGCTTGGAAAGCAGATGCCAAATCAGCAACTTTATAGACAACCATAAAGAGGATGATTGGTGCCCCGACAGGAAGCAATGACGGAACAACCATTTCACGGATTGCCGCTTTGGTCAGAAGGTCAACCGCGGTGCCATATTCAGGCTTGGCTTTCCCTTCCATGATACCGGGGATGTCACGGAACTGACGACGCACTTCCATCACAACAGCACCAGCCGCGCGGCCCACTGCTGTCATTGATAATGCACCAAACAAATACGGGAGCAACCCACCAACGAACAGACCAATCACGACATACGGATTTTGCAAAGAATAATCGAGTCCTTGCAGGTCCGGCAGGTAGTGTTTGATTTCTTCGGTAAAAGCTGCAAATAAAACCAGAGATGCCAAACCGGCAGAACCGATAGCATATCCTTTTGTTACAGCTTTTGTGGTGTTCCCGACGGCATCAAGCTCATCTGTTGTCACACGGACATTGTCAGGAAGATTTGCCATTTCAGCAATACCACCGGCGTTATCCGTTACAGGGCCGAAGGCATCGAGAGCAACAACCATACCTGCCATTGACAGCATAGTGGTTGCGGCAATCGCAATCCCGTAAAGACCTGCAAATGTGAAGGCAACATAGATACCGATACAAATCACCAATACAGGAAGTGCTGTTGCTTCGAGAGAAACTGCAAGCCCTTGAATGATGTTGGTTCCATGTCCTGTTTCGGAAGATTTCGCAATCTCGCGCACGGGACGGAACTCTGTAGATGTGTAATATTCGGTAATCCACACGATCAGAGCTGTTACACCCAGACCCACACCACCACAAATGATGAGATCAGTTCCGGTGATAACATCGCCACCCTTCAAAGTCAGGCCTTCATCTATACCAACTTGCTTGGCAATAAAGGCTAAGAGAAGCAGAGCGGAAAAGACTGCCGACGCAATGAATCCGCGGTAAAGAGCACCCATTACGGTCGTGGCAGATTTGGTGAAGCGAACAAAGAATGTTCCTGCAACAGACCCAACGATACATAAAGCACCGATCATCAGTGGGAGCATCATTCCGAATAGCTCGGATTGAGGTGCCATGACGCTGGACGCGATCAACATTGCTGCAACAATCGTTACGGCATATGTTTCAAACAAGTCAGCAGCCATACCCGCACAGTCACCCACGTTATCGCCCACGTTATCGGCAATCACAGCAGGGTTACGCGGATCATCCTCAGGAATACCGGCTTCGACTTTCCCCACAAGGTCAGCACCAACGTCGGCACCTTTTGTAAAGATACCGCCGCCGAGACGGGCGAAAATAGAGATCAAAGATGCTCCAAAACCAAGACCTACCAAGCCTTCCAAGACTTCACGGATCGGCAATGCTTTCCATTCCAAGAGACTGTATGTATATCCGGCAACGCCCATCAGTCCGAGACCAACAACCAGCATCCCAGTAATTGCACCAGCTTTAAAAGATACGTCCAAAGCTTGCTCTCGCCCTTCAGTCGCAGCTTGTGCCACACGAACGTTTGCGCGCACGGAAACATTCATACCGATAAAACCAGCGGCTCCTGACAAAACAGAACCGACAATAAAGCCAACAGCGACATGTGTCCCCAAAAGAACCCATAGAACCAAAGCAACGAAGACACCAACCATACCGATTGTACGATATTGACGTGCCAGATAGGCCGACGCACCCTCTTGAATAGCGGCTGCGATTTCTTGCATCCTGTCGTTACCTGCAGATTTTGCCATGACACGGCGGTAACTGACCTGCCCGTATATCAATGCCAAAACCACACAGGAAGCGATCAGCAGATAGACTTGAGACATTTTATGCTCCCCTTATAGGTTTAAGAAAGTACCCTTGAATTCCAGATTTGCTGCGGCGCAGAAATTTTCTGAAAAATCAACGTGTTAGAGTACGCCTGAGTCGGGTCTCATGCAAGGGGGGTAATTCCGGCATTTTTGAAGCAGATACTTGAAAAAATTCAAATTTTTGGCGATGGCTCATTGGCCAATTGCCGCATAGCACATTATTAGAAATAAAAAGAAACCCGCCGAAGCGGGATGAGTTTAGGGCTCACACTAAAAAACCTATTATTACTCTATGCCGGACGTTGTTGAACGCTCTGCAAGAGGACCTGACGGACCTTATCGCTTCCGATGACTTTTTCTGTAATTTTACTCAGTCGCTCTTTTATTCTATTCACTTGGACCACACCCTCGGCGTTCATGGCACCTTTACGACCCAGAGAGCCGTACATGTCCTGAATGTATGCATCTTTTAGGCGTGGGAAGAATCTCTCAATTTCTTTTGCTGTTTCAGCGTCTGCTGCTTCCAATGTGATCGAGATGTTTATGATCTGAACAATGCCTTTTTCGTTTACAACAGGCAAGGTCAACGGATCCATCTTCACAAATGCAACTTTTGCATCCGCTTCAGCTTTCTCTTTATCGGTCAGCTCTTTCTTGGCTTGCTTATCCAGATCACCCTCAGTTACAGATGCCTGCGCCTGATTTCCAAAAAACCAATACGCACCGCCTCCGATTCCACCGAGGAGCATTAAGGCCACCAGTATGAGTATGGATTTTTTCATTTTTGTCCCTTATCCCCTTATTATTCTCATCTAGTAGAATACCAGCCAAAGATTAACGCCGCGTAATCATTAGGTAAAATTCGAAACAATAAATATTATCGTGTAATTACAGCATATTAGCCGCATTCAACTCATGCCAAATCCATGCAAAAATCAG
This sequence comes from Alphaproteobacteria bacterium, assembly GCA_003245575.1. Taxonomy (GTDB): domain Bacteria; phylum Pseudomonadota; class Alphaproteobacteria; order Micavibrionales; family Micavibrionaceae; genus UBA1573. Next base: position 6,097 of record QKCR01000078.1, read on the forward strand.
GAAATTTTTGGCGCAAGTAGTTAACAAATTTGGCAACGCAAAATTTGCTGAGCTAACTAGAGAATTAAGTGGATTTATAATTCTAGGCGCGGAGCTCTTTCGAGATTGCATCTAGAATACCGTTCACCAATTTTGGTTCGTTCCCGTCAAAAAATCCGACGGTAATATCCAAATAGTCGCTGATGATAATCGGAGTGTCTACATCGTTGTGCGCCAGAAGTTCGTATGTTCCGCAGATCAATACGGCTGCCAGCAGATTTTCTACACGACCGATTTTTTCTGTGCGCGGCTTTATGATTTGTTGAATGTCAGACCATCTCTCGGTAATTCCTGACATCAGGCTTTGGAACGTCTGCATATCTGCTTCAACCATTTGCTCGCCGTCAATTTCCATTCCCTTACGATAGGTCACATATTCTTCGTATAATGAAGACGGAGAGACTTCATTTTGAAGTGATTGATAGATTGCTTGTACCGCCATAAGACGAGCCGCCGTCTTTCTTGCTTTCAAAGAGCCTTTGGCTACAGTTTTCTTTTGTGTTTCCGACATGATGTTCTCTTTTATTCCGCCCTATTCTTCTGTGTGACCGCAAACCTGTTTCAGATGCAACATTGAAAGTGCCGCAATCGCTGCACCACCACCTTTGTTCTGACGCGCCTTATCTGCACGGTCCATTGCCTGTTCCAAATTTTCAACCGTCAGAATTCCGTTACCAACAGCCAGATTATGTTTGAGGGAGACTTCCATTACACCACGTGCACTCTCATTGGATACAATTTCATAGTGAGTGGTTTCCCCACGGATCACACATCCCAGAACCACGAAGGCATCGAATTGACGACCATTTTTTCTTTGAGCTGCATATTGGAGAGCAACAGGAATTTCTAGAGCGCCAGGGACTGTCAACTTTTCCCATGTAGCATGGGCCTTATCAAGCGCTTCGATTGTACCGACAACTAAATGGTCATTCACATCGTCATAGAAACGTGCCTCAAGAATTAGGACATGTGGCGGCTTTATGAATTGTAAAGCGCTCACGGAATGAGATGATTGACCAGTTTGTACCATGTTTAATAACCTTTGTTTCGCAGTGTTCTTAAAATAATGGCGGTGTCGCGTCAAGAATTATCAGCTTAAAAGCTTTCAAACCCTGAAATGCTGAGATTATAGGCATCTATTCCGATAACCGGACCGGGGTGATTGGTAAGAACAGTCATTGTCCGTACGCCAAGGTCATAAAGGATTTGTGACCCTATACCGTATTCAGGCGGGCGTTTTCCTTCCAGAAGATCTTTGCGGTTATGATCCCGGATCAAGACCAGTACACCAGCTCCCTTTTCAGAAATTCTTTTCATTGCCAAATCAAGAGGGGAAGCTTCGGCGCCTAATAGATCAGTGATCGTGTTTTCAACATGAACACGCACAGGAACTGACTCTAGTTTAGAAATGTCCCCAATAACAATTGCCAGATGTTCAGTTTCATCCAGAATATTTTTATATGTATGAAGTCTACAGTTATTAGCCCAACGGGAGTTGAAATCTGTTTGGGAAATTTGTTGAATGATTTTTTCTGTTCTGCGGCGATAGGCAATCAAGTCTTCAATCGTTCCGATTTTCATGCCGTGCTGTTTTGCGTATGGAATAAGATCATTGAGACGCGCCATTGTCCCATCATCTTTCATAATTTCGCAGATTACGCCAGCAGCTCTTAGTCCTGCTAATCGGGATACGTCCACGGCAGCTTCGGTATGACCTGCACGGATCAGCACGCCCCCTGCTCTTGCTCTCAGAGGGAATACATGCCCGGGGGTCACGATGTCTTCGGGGCGTGAGTCGGCGGCTATGGCTTTTTGAATGGTCAACGCGCGATCAGCGGCAGAAATTCCTGTCGTCACACCTTCGCGAGCTTCAATCGAGACAGTAAAAGCGGTTTGCATACGCTCTTGTTGCTGCCCCATTAAAGGTAGATTCAGTCGATCGACCATATCACCTTCCATTGCCAAGCAAATCAAACCGCGTCCTTCTTTCGCCATAAAAGCAATCGCTTCAGGCGTGGCCATCTGGGCGGGAATTATCAAATCCCCTTCATTTTCACGGTTTTCATCGTCTACAAGAATGAACATACGCCCATTACGTGCTTCTTCGATGATTTCTTCCGCACTCGAAAGATCGCTTTCAAATTGTTGGGCCATTTTCAGCATTAGGCTGCCTCTTCTTTTCCAAGTATACGCGCCACGTAACGTGCCAGCATATCAACTTCCAAATTCAGTTTATCGCCGACTTTTCTTTGTCCGAGAGTTGTTACCTCCCATGTATGCGGGATAATATTTACTCCAAATACATCGTCTTCAACTTCATTGATTGTGAGAGATATACCGTCAAGCGCAACAGAGCCTTTTGACGCAATGAAATGCTTCATATTTTGCGGCACGCGAATTTTGAGGCGGTGAGAGTCACCTTCGGGCGTTATGCTCTCTAAAACCGCTAACCCATCTACATGCCCTGATACCAAATGTCCCCCCAATTCGTCGCCAAATTTTAAGGAACTTTCAAGGTTGAGCTTTGATCCTTCGGACCAATCATTCAAATTTGTTTTTGAAAGGCTTTCTGCCGACACATCAACCGTAAAGCTGTTTTCGGTCTTTTCAACGACAGTCAGGCAGCACCCTGAGCAAGCGATTGAAGCTCCGATGGGTACAGAAGTCATATCCCAAGGGGTTTCGATGACAAATCTTTTGTCTCCGCGCGTTTCATCAACGTTTTTGACAGTGCCTTGGGCAGTAATTATTCCTGTAAACATGAGCATCCTTTTTCTGGCTTGTTTTCTTCTAACATAAGAAAAATTTTAGGCACGTCATTTTTATATTGACTAGTTATATAACTAGTTATACTTATTAAGCATATTACGAACAGGATTAAAGATGAATCATATTAGTGAGCTTGGAAGATTAAGTCTGGGAAGTCGATTAAAGCGTCTGAGCGATTACCTGATTACAGAAGTGAATGCCCGATTGATTTATTAGCCCATGATTTTCTGGCCCAAAAATGTATTGCCGTAGCCGGAGTCTCGCGCAGCCGGGAAG
>QKCR01000140.1 GCA_003245575.1 Alphaproteobacteria bacterium
TGGTAACCTGACCATCAAGGCGGACGGATCTTATACTTATACCGGATCGAGCATTGGTGCTGATCAGTTCACATACAAGATCGTTGATCAGGATGGAGATCCTGCAACAGCGACCCTGACTGTGACTGTTGAAGATATTGATCACCAACCATGTATCGAGAATGCGTTGATCAAGGTTGACGAGACCTATGTTGACGATCATGGATCCCAGACAGTTAACGGTACATTGAATGTTGATTATATGGGTGATGGTCCTGGTACAGTGAACCCTGTTTCCGGAAGCTTTACATCCGGCGGCTCACAAAAAGGCGGTGCGTTGACCTCTAACGGCGTAGCTGTTGTGGTGACCTTGTCTGGTGATACCTATACCGGTAAAGCCGGATCGACCACGATCTTCACATTGACCATCAATGATGACGGCACCTACACTTACAAACAGTTTGGTCAGTTGGATCATGCGGATGCAACCAATCCTGATGATGTGATCTTGTTGAACTTCGGGTTTGTTGCGACGGATGCTGACGGTGATACCGCGAACGGTTCAATTACTGTACAGGTTCATGATGATGCACCTGTGGCTGTGAATGATGTTGCGACCTTGTCTCAAGCACCTGGTTCAGTGTCTGGTAATGTGACTGCGAATGACGATGTTGGTGAAGACACCCCTGGTTATGTGGTGAAAGAGATCAGCTTCGGCGGTACGACTTATACAGTTCCGACAACAGGGTCTGTGACGGTTGCGGGAGCACATGGTAACCTGACCATCAAGGCGGACGGATCTTATACTTATACCGGATCGAGCATTGGTGCTGATCAGTTCACATACAAGATCGTTGATCAGGATGGAGATCCTGCAACAGCGACCCTGACTGTGACTGTTGAAGATATTGATCACCGACTGTTGATAACAGTGTGAAATTGATTGATGAAACAGACCTTGGCCCTATCGTTGTGAACGGAAGCGTAAATCCAGACTATCATGGTGATGGTCCGGGTACTGTTACTCCACGTTCTGTTTCGGAGATTGTTGTCTCCGGCAATGCTAAAGGTGGTGTTCTGGCTTCCAGCGGTGTACCAGTGGTGATTACCCTTGTTGGTGACACATACTACGGTAAAGCAGGAACCTCAGATGTCTTTACATTGAAAATCAATGCAGACGGGACATACAAGTTCACCTTGCTGGATAATCTGGATCACAGCATTACAACCAATCCTGATGAAACGCTTTATATCACCTTTGGTGTGACAGCGACCGATGCAGATGGTGATAGTGTTAATGCAACGATCAAGATTGGTATTGATGATGACGGCCCGATTGCTGTTGATGATCATGCCTCTGTTCCAGCTAATGCCGGTTCTGTTTCAGGCGACGTTGATCTGAATGATGATATTGGTTCCGACTATACCGACAAAGGCGTTGCTTTTGTTAAATATGGCAGCACGACTTATACAGTGCCTGTCAACGGAGCGATTACGATCAATGCTGCACATGGTACATTGGTTATCAATTCCAGCGGTGAGTATACTTATACTGTTAAGCCTGGTGATACAGGTGGTCAGGAAGTATTTACCTATACGTTGTGTGACACAGATCAGGATACTGCTACGGCAAATCTGGTGATTGACGTTGCCCCTCGTTACTTGCCGCCAGAGCCTCCTTGCTTGAACACATGTGATACATGCGTTTACGAAGACGGACATGCCCAATTACAAGTCTCGACATCTGCTAATGGTGGTAACGGAAATGATGTGATTACTCTTAGCATCTCCGGCTTTACTGTCGGATGGGGTGTTGATACCAGCGTGAGCGGTGGAACATATAACTCTGCAACGGGTGTATGGTCTATTACTCTTGCTGCGGGACAATCTTACAATGGTGGCCCGGTTGTTTATCCGCCACATGACAGTGATGTTGACCTGAATAATCTGGTTGTGACTTCCAGCCTGTATGATCCTGATAGCGGACAGACTTCTGTCTCTCACGGTTCACTGGACATTATTGTTGATGCTGTGGCTGATAAACCGAACCTTGATTTGCACGATGTATTTGCTGTTGATGCAACAGCAGTCGCTTTGCAGGTTGATGTGTCCCTTAAAGATACTGACGGTTCTGAAGTGATTAAAGAAATCCGCATTGAAGGCTTGCCTGACGGATTTGCACTCAACCATGGTGTTTATGATGCTGTGGCTGGTCGTTGGGTATTGGCAGAAGATCAACTTCACGATCTGCAGATCATTGCCCCGCAAGGGTATGAAGGTCAGTTCGATTTGCTGGTTACGGCAGTTTCGCAAGAGAAAAACCTCTCCGGTGAAGAATGCACAACCGGTAATAATCTGGCTTATAGTGCAGATACAGTGACGGTTACGTTGTATGATGGTCATTGCAACTGTGATTGTACAGGTGACACAACAACAGTTATCAATATTACAAATACTGTTGATGTAAGCTCGACCAGTACAAGCACATCTACTGTGAACGGTGAGACAACGAGTTCATCCTCTTCGTCTTCCAGCTCGTCTTCGAGCAGCTATAGCTACTCGTCTACGACAACCACAGAAGATACTGCTTCTCATAATGAGCCGATTGTTATCTCTGACTTTAATAAAGATGAAGGTGATATTATCGATCTGGGTAGCTTGATTGAAGTTCAAGATGGCACCAGTGTTGCGATCCATGACTTCGTGTTTGCGAGAACCGAAAATGGCAATACCATCATTAGTGTGGATGCTGATGGAACTGGAACAGGTGCTGTTGCTCAGGATGTCGTTGTACTTCAAGGTGTTACCAACGTTCAGGTTGAAGATATTGTTCGCTTGACAGGGCACGAGCAAAATCAGAGCGGTTTCGGTACCGTTTAATGTCATAATTAGCTGAGCGGGGCGAATTTAATCGCCCCGTTTCGGCACTCTCTCTTGCATTTCGATGCAAAAAAGATCATAAATACTATCTAGTTTTGATCCCGGAATGTCCATTTTCGGGTAATTGAGGAGAAAGTCATGAGTTTTTCATATCGTAACCTTCTGATGGTCTGTGCATGCGCGTTGGGGATCAACGGCTTTGCAGGAGCAGCTTCCGCACAGGACTCTTCCCAGGCTATGGAAAACCAAATGAAGGCCAACGCCGAAGCTTTGCCTGTTCCGGAAGCAGATATGTCAGCTCCTGTCATGGAAGCAAAGAAACCTCCGACACCTGTTCTCTCCAGCACAAGCCCTGAAACTTCTGCTGTTGCAAAAGCAACTCAAGTTGGGTCTTACAACCCACGTGCTGTGGATCGTATCATTACTCTGCGTGATGCTGTTGGTGTTGGTGTTTTGACGAACCCGCAAACCGAAACAGTTGAAAACAACCGCCGTGCTACGGATGAAGAGCTGCAACAAGCGAAAGCTTTGTATTTGCCTTCCGTTGATCTGAGAGCTGATACTGGATACCAGAGCATCTATTCCGATCCGGACGGATCTGTTGAAGGTCACTCCGATTTGTGGCGTTCTCAAGCATCTCTGACCCTGACCCAAATGCTGTTTGACGGCATGAGTACACATTACGAGAATGAGCGTCAGCGTCACCGTGTGCGTTCTGCTTCTCACCGTGTTCGTGAAACAGCAGAATTCTTAGGCCTTGATATTGTTGAGGCTTATCTTGATGTATTGCGTCAACGTGAGTTGTTGGCGATTGCTGTTGAAAACCTGAATCAGCACCGCTCTATTATGGGGCAGATTGAAGACAGCACTGGAGCGGGTCGTTCTACACAGGCTGACGTCGAGCAGACCAAGGCACGTGTTGCGGCTGCTGTTGCTCAAGAATCTGCAGTTCGTCAGTCTTTGCGTAATGCAGAGGCGACATATCGTTCTTTGGTTGGGGATTTGCCACAACCTGATTTGACCCGTCCTATTGCACCAAGCAACATGCTTGAAGGCAATGTTGATGACGAAGTGAAGCAAGTTCTGACACACAGCCCGACCTTGGATATTAAAGAGGCGGATGTGAATGTTGCTGAAGCTGAATGGGAACAATCTAAATCTACACTTTATCCTCAAGTCGACTTCCAGGCCGGGGCCTCTATCGGTGACAACCTTGATGGTGTTGAGGGACGTACCCAAGAAGCTTCTGCATTGTTGGTTGCCAACTGGAATTTGTATCGCGGTGGTGGTGATGAGGCCCGTATTCGTGAATTCGTTTATCGTCACGCTCAGTCCAAAACAGATCGTAACGCGACAGCTCGCTCTGTTGAATCAGATGTTCGTCAGACATGGGCAAATATGAAAGCTGCCGGAGAGCGCACGGAAGCGTTCACTCAGCAAGCGGATGCCAATGCTATGGTTGTTCAGGCTTATAAAGACCAATTCAATCTTGATCGTCGTACATTGCTTGACGTTCTCGACTCTCAAAATGAATGGTTCGTTTCTCGCAGCAACGCTATCAATAACGGATATCTCGAGATGTTTGCTGTATACCGTTTGTTGGCATTGCGCGGCGTTTTGTTGCCGACCATGGGTGTTCCATACCCTAAGGAAGTCAATCCGGCTGATACAAGCCGCGGATAATTCACTGACGGGACGATGCTCACGTTGTGATATGTCGTGCGTCAATGGCTTTAAATTCGAAAACTCCCCCTCTTTTACGAGGGGGCTTCACTGTGGAAATGGCTGCCTATGACCGGTTCTGACCAAACGCCCGAGACTTCGTCTTCTTACTCTTCCCCGAATGATGACCATGCTGCTGACACTGCCGTATCTTCCGAGACTGCCCAAACTTCCGATATTTGGCCGTTAGAAGCAGATAGATATGCGGTTCATTCCCCGTTAATTGAATGTTTGCGTATTGTCGCCGGCCATTATGGTCGCCGTACGAGCGAGAATGCTTTGACGGCAGGTCTTCCGATTCCACCAACCGGCATTACTCCGAGCCTTTTTGAGCGTGCAGCTCAAAGAGCCGATATGAGTGTTCGGTTAACGGAGAGATCTCTGGAAGCATTGGCTATTGCTCCTAACTTGCCGTGTATTCTGGTTTTGGAACATAAGCAGGCCTGTATTTTGTGGGAAGTGCGTTATCATAAAGATCATCCCCCTAAAAAAGTGGATGGCAAGAATGCAGAGATTCATCCCGAGACCCGATTGGTTTTGCAATTTCCTGAAACGCCTGATGAACGTAAAATTGTCAAACTTTCTGAGCTAGCCAAGATACATACCAATTATGCATTTTTTGTGCGCCCTGTCGCCCGTGTTGACGATCGCGCAGGGCCTGCTCAAATCGACACAGCTCGTGACTGGTTCTGGGGAACTCTCAAAGAGCATATGCCGATTTATAAGGAAGTCATTCTGGGAACGGTCATGGTTAATTGTTTTGCGTTGGCCAGTACGCTCTACATTATGAATGTTTATGATCGTGTTATTCCGAACTCGGCTTATGAAACGCTTTGGGTTTTGTCTCTCGGAGCCTTAATCGTTTACGTTTTTGATTTTCTGATGAAAAATATGCGCTCGCATTTTCTGGATGTGGCTGGGCGCAAGGCTGATGTTAAAATTTCTGCAAAATTGTTCGAACAAGTTTTGGGCATGACCTTAACGGCGCGCCCGTCAAGTGCCGGTGTTCTGGCGAGCAATATGCGTGAGTTTGAAACTATTCGTGATTTCTTTACTTCTGCGACAATGGCGGCACTGATTGATCTGCCATTCTCCTTGTTCTTTATTATTATCATTGCCGTGATTGCCGGACCTCTGGCGATTATTCCGCTGATTGCTATTCCGATAGTTGTCGGATGCGGTTGGATTTTACAAAAACCGATGCAGCGTATTATTCGTCAGTCTATGCACGAGAGTGCTTTGAAAAATGCATTACTGTTTGAGACGATTACCGGGCTTGAAACCATCAAGACTCAAGCGGCTGAAGGGCATGTTCAGCGTCGATGGGAAGAGCTGACAGAGAAAGGATCCAAAACATCAGTTCAATCCAAGCGCGTTGCTGCCCTGGCTTTGAACTTCTCTTTGTTTATTCAGCAATTCACTGTGATTTGTATGGTGATTGCAGGGGTATATCTAATCTCTGATGCCAAGCTGACACAAGGGGCATTGGTGGGGTCTGTTTTGTTGGTTGGTCGTGCTTTGGGTCCTTTGTCTCAGGTGGCTGGTTTGATGACCCGCTTTAACCAAAGTGTCGAGGCTTTGCGCCAATTGGAAGATTTGATGCGTCGTCCTGTTGAACGTCCAGCAGGGAAGCATTTTATTTCTATGCCGCGTATCGAAGGTAAGATTGAGTTTCGTGATGTTGAATTTAAATATCCTGGTCAATCACATCCGGCAGTGCGTGGTTTAAGCCTTACAATTAATCCTGGTGAGCATATCGGTATTATCGGTGCTGTCGGATCAGGTAAGACGACTTTGGCGCGTTTGTTGGTGAATTTGTATCAACCTACTAACGGTGCCGTACTTCTTGACGGAACGGATGTACGCCAGATAGATCCTGGTGATTTGCGTCGTTCTGTGGGTGCTGTTCAGCAAAGCCCAAACCTGTTTTATGGGTCTGTTCGCGAAAATATTACGATGGGGCATGAGACGGCGCCTGATCGTGCGGTAGTGCGCTCTGCAGAGCTTGCAGGCGTCTTGGAATTTTTGCAAGATTCGGAAAAAGGTTTGGATACGCAAGTTGGTGAACGTGGTGAGGCTCTATCAGGTGGTCAACGTCAGGCCGTCGCTATTGCTCGTGCGCTTCTTTATGATCCGCCCGTGTTGTTGCTTGACGAGCCGACAGCTTCTATGGACCCGACATCCGAGTTGAAACTACGTGAGCGATTGAAGGTGATGTCACGTGGTAAGACAACGATTTTGATTACCCACAAAGGCGCAATGCTGGATTTGGTTGATAAACTTATTCTGATGGATCGTGGTCAGGTGATTGCATATGGTCCGCGCGATGAAATTATTCGCAGATTGCAGGCTAGAGAATTCAACAGTGGACGCTCTGCTCAACAGCAGCAGCCGCCGCGTAGTTAGGAAGGAAGAGAGATGACTGATACACTTCCGAAGAATATGCCTAAGAAAGATTTGAAAAAAGACTCTCAGGATTTGAATATGAATTCGAGTGAGGGATGGAATGCGATTCAAGCAAATTGGACCAAGCAAAATGCTGATAGAATTGCAGCTTATGCCGATCGTTATTTTATGGCGGATGAGGATATTCCGCTTCATAAGCATTTGATCCTCGTTCTAACATTTTTCTTTTTCTTTTCGTTTGTAGCTTGGGCAACCTTTGCTGATATTAACGAGACCGCACGCGGTGAGGGACAAGTTATTCCTGCGGGAGAAGTTCAGATTATCCAAAACCTTGAGGGGGGGATCGTTGAGGCCTTCCTTTATAAGGAAGGTGATCGTGTCAAAAAAGACGAAGTGATTATGCGTCTTAAAGATGTCGGAGCATTATCTGATCTTGGATCTAATGAGGCGCGTTATCTGGGGCTTCTGGCGTCTATTACGCGGTTACAGGCTGAAGTTGATGGAAAAGACAGTGTAGAATTCCCTGATGAAGTAATTAAGAAAGCGCCTCAAAGTGTGACTGAAGAGTTGAATGCATTCCGCGCTAACCGTGACAAACTTAAAGGACAGTTAGATGTTTTAGAACAGCAATTGTCCCAACGGAAACAGGAAATCACTGAATTAAAGACGCGCGCTTCTAACTTGGCGTCCGTTATTAATTTATCAATCCAAGAAAAGAATATGATTGAACCTTTGATTGCTAAGGGATCTGCTCCTAAGATTGAATTGGTGCAATTGCAGCGTGGCATTAAAGAAAAGCAGACGGAACTTGATGGTGTGCGCCAGTCTATTCCGCGTGCTGAGTCCGCCATGGCAGAGGCAGAGGCACGTATCGCAGAGATGAAGAAAAGTTCTATTGCGGAATCTCAAACAGAATTGGCATCCAAAACAATCGAGATGAATACGATCAAACAATCTCTTGGTGCTTTGGAAGACAAGAAAGATCGTACCGAGGTGCGCTCTCCTGTTAACGGTACAATCAAGGACTTTAAGGTTAACACTGTTGGCGGTGTTGTACGTCCCGGCGACCCGATTGCAGAGATTGTTCCTATGGATGATAATCTGTTGGTTGAAGTCAAAATTCGTCCATCCGATATTGCGCGTTTGCGTCCTGAAATGCCTGCTATGGTTAAGATTACCGCGTATGATTTCACGATTTATGGCGGTTTGAAGGGAAAGGTTGTCGATATTTCTCCTGATACGATCAAAAATGATAAAGGCGAGAGTTTCTATCGTATTTTGGTGCGGACTGAAGAAAATTCTCTGCATCGTGATGGGAAGGCATTGCCGATTATTCCGGGGATGATTGCAACAGTTGATATTGTGACAGGCCATAAAACAGTCATGGAATATTTGATGAAACCGTTCCTGAAAACTGTTCAAAATTCGATGAATGAGAAATAGAGATTAGAATTTATGCCTCAGAATTTGGAAGATTCCGGCTTTGCCGTGATAGACATCGGATCAAATTCTGTCCGTATGGTGATCTATGATACTTCTCATTCTAAACCTGTTCAGGTTTTCAATGAGAAGGTCTATTGCGCTTTAGGGCGCGATCTTAGCACGACAGGCAAGCTTAATCCTCAGGGTGTCATTTCTGCCAATAAAGCGATCCGCGGGTATCATCTGATTGCCGAGGCTCAGTCTGTCAAACATATTGTCGCCGTTGGAACGGCTGCCCTTCGGGATGCCAGTGACGGAAGTGATTTTCTCCAATCTATTCAGGATCAGGCAGGTCTTTCTATCCGTATCTTAAGCGGGGATGAGGAGGCATTCTATGCGGCTGCAGGAGTTATGGCTCTTGACCCTAATGCAGATGGTGTTGTTGCTGATTTTGGTGGTGGATCTTTGGAATTGGCACGTGTTTCCGGTCATGAAGTTCATCAGAAGATTAGTTTACCTTTAGGAGCCTTTCGTGTTCGGGCGATGGACGGAGATCGTCAGGCTGTTGATAATCGTATTCGAGAGATTTTGGCTCCGGTTCAGGCTGATTTTTCGGGATTAAGGTCTTTGTACGGGATTGGTGGGTCTTGGCGTGCTTTGGCACAGGCTCATATGATAGAAACAGACAATTCGCGAGAAATTCAAGGATATGCAATCCCGTCAAGCCGCTTTATTGGTTTTTGTGAGGATATAGAACAGATGGCAATTGAGGATCTTCGGTCACAATACCATCTAGAAGAGCATAAAGCACGTTTGGCGGGCGTTTCTGCTCAGGTTCTGCGCGTTGTATTGGATGTTTTGGAACCTCAAATATTTGTAACGTCCAGCGCAGGTGTACGGGATGGTTTGGTGCATGAATTTCTTTCGTCCAAGGCAAAAGTGGCGTAATATATAGACATGATGACACATGATGATATGAACGGAAAAGACGATCCCTCCATTGAAATGGACGAGGTTGATTACGAACTTGAAGAGTTTGTTTTTGATACCGAGCGCGACGATGAGGACGATGAGGACGATGAAGACGGCGACGGGGACGGTAAAGGTGGTTCGGGCGGTAAAGGCCGCAAGAAATATCGTATCATTGTCGAACCGTTTCTTGATTTTGCTGATGACCCGAGTTTGTCTCCGGAAGAGAATGCTGAGCGCAAACTTCGCTTATTGGCAATCTCGCCTGTCAGCGTTTTGGTACCAGGAGCATCCTCTTTTGCTTCTGAGAATGATCTGTCTCGTAAAATCTTTATGGCGGATGTCGGGCAGAAAAATGGCGAAGCGTCTGTAACTGATATTGCAAACCCTGATTTTATCAAAGAGCGTGACGATCTTCAGCATCTTCGCCGTACTATGTTCGGTATTCCTCATCCGTCCTTGATATTGAGCAGCGGTGCTGCATTGATGAGCTCTATTGCGAGTGCTTTGGGCAGCTTTGCATCTGCTGTTACAGGTAAGGCTAAGCCTGAAAAGTCTGCTAATAAATCCCAAAAATCTGATGTCAAAAAAGCCAAGCTTTTAGATTTCTCTGCTGAAAAAGAATCTTTCGGCTTCGGAAAGGATGATGGCTTCGGATCAGATGAAGACTTTAACCCAGAAGACCCTGATGCTGCACTTGAGACGGCATCGGTGCCTGATTTTGGCGATAATTTCGAGCATACAGAAAGCACAACTCTTAACACTGATCATCATAAGGCTGCGATTGTTTTCAAAAGCCTTTCCAGTTATTTCAGTTATCTGTCGGAAAAAGCCAAGAACCCTGTACAGTCAGTTGATCTCTCCAAGAAAACTGACGGGAAAGGCGGTAAGGGTGGTAAAGCCGGATCAAATGCAGCAGGGCCATCCAGCCCTTGGCAAGATCTTAATCCGATTAAATAGATATTTGGTTAGAAATTTTAAAAGCGCCGATAGGCGCTTTTTATTTTCTCTTTATGCTGTATGGCCTTTATGAGATTGGGCATAAACAAGAGTGTTTTCGACCCCAAATTTGAAGGAGTCATCCTTGTAGGCTTTCAGAAATGCAAACGCTGATAATCTTGCCGGTTGATCCGTAATTTCGATGGTTCTTTTCAAGGTAATAGTTGGAGCACATCTGCATATATTCCATTTTCCGGCATTCTCTCCTGCCAGAGGAATTTCTGCTCTGAAGTTCTCTATGCCGCCATTATTTGGCATGTGGAAAAATTTATTACTTCTCAGTAATGTCAGAAAAGGAATGCGATTGAATTCATGTGCTTCAGCCTCACCTTCCAGCTTCAAAGATTGCGTACTAATTCTGTGCTCAAACAAGGCATTTAGAAAATCTGCAGCAGAAAGTTCGTGGGGACGTGTGAGAGTTAAGCCATCCTGCTGCTCATATTTTTCAATGGCATTGTCTTTCATAACAAATTTCCCGGCGTGTGGGTCTTCATATCTAGGGGATAGAATGTGAAAGGGTTGTCCGCTTATTATATGACGCAAGACATATAGATCTGTGGCTTTGTCCGGATTTGATGATCGGTCGAAGGCCGCAAGCATGTCACGCATTCCAAGCTTTGTATTCCACATTTTTTGCTCCGAAATTCTCTGTTGTGTTGTTATGTTTATTTGATCTGATTTGTTTACGTCAATAAAAAACAGCCGGACAAACTGTCCGGCTGTTTGTAATTTTCTTAAATCCTGAGAATTACTCGGATTTGCTATCCTTCAAAGCTGCGCCCAGGATGTCTCCCAGAGATGCACCGGATTCGGTTGAGCCGAATTCAGCCATAGCTGCTTTGTCCTCATCAATCTCACGTTGTTTGATTGACAGGGTGAGGAAGTGTTTCTTGGAGTCAACAGAGATGATTTTCGCATCAACTTTTTCACCGACAGCGAAACGATCAGGACGCTGTTCAGAACGCTCACGAGAGAGGTCTGCACGCTTGATAGTTCCTTTAACGGTTTCATTGACTTGAACTTCAATACCTTTGTCGTTCACTTCGGTAACAGTACAGGTAACAATCTGACCTTTTGCCAGACCGGACATGGCGCCAGCCATTGGATCGTCGGTCAGTTGTTTGATACCCAGAGCGATACGCTCTTTGTCTGCATCGATGTCGAGAACACGAACCTTAACGCTGTCGCCTTTTTTGAAGGCTTTCAGGGCGTCTTCGGTTGCATCTTCCCAAGATACATCAGACAAGTGAACCATACCGTCGATGTCGCCAGGCATGCCGACGAACAGACCGAATTCGGTAATGTTACGGATTTCACCTTCCATGTCTTCGCCGACTTTATGAGCTGCAGCAAATGCAGACCATGGGTTTTCTTGGGTTTGTTTCATGCCCAAAGAAATACGGCGTTTGTCCATGTCGATCTCCAGAACTTCAACTTCAACCTGTTGATCAGGAGAAACGATTTTGTTCGGGTGAACGTTTTTCTTGGTCCAAGACATTTCAGAAACGTGTACGAGACCTTCGATACCTGGCTCAAGCTCAACAAAAGCACCGTAGTCAGTGATGTTGGTGATTTTACCAGTTGTACGCAGACCTTTGGTGTACTTGCCGCTGACTTCTGCCCATGGGTCAGATTCCAGTTGCTTCATACCCAGAGAAATACGCTGGTTGTCTTCGTTGTAACGAATGATCTGAACTTCGATGGTTTGACCTACGGTCAGAACTTCAGATGGGTGGTTGACGCGTTTCCAAGAAATGTCGGTAACGTGCAACAGACCATCAACACCGCCCAAGTCGATGAACGCACCATAGTCGGTGATGTTCTTAACGATACCTTGAACGATTGATCCTTCGCGGAGTTGTTCCATCAATTCTGAACGTGCCTCTTCGCGGCTTTCCTCAAGGATCGCACGGCGAGATACCACGATGTTTCCACGTGCACGGTCCATTTTCAGGATCATGAACGGTTGTGGAGTACCCATCAATGGAGAGATGTCACGAACAGGGCGGATGTCAACTTGAGAGCCCGGCAAGAACGCAACAGCGCCACCGAGGTCAACAGTGAAACCACCTTTTACACGAGAGAAGATCACGCCAGTGACGCGTTCTTTTGCTTCGCATGATTTTTCGAGGACGGTCCAGACTTCTTCACGGCGTGCTTTCTCACGAGAAAGTACGGTGTATCCGTCACGGTCTTCCATACGCTCAACGAACACTTCAACAGAGTCGCCAATGCGAATTTCAGGATCTTGACCCGGCATACCGAATTCGCGTTTTGCGATACGGCCTTCGGATTTCAATCCAACATCAACGATCACAGTGTCATCGTTGATAGCGACGATCCGTCCATTGAGGACTTGACCGGCGAATTTAGTTTGCGATTTCATAGATTGAGCGAGGAGAGCTGCAAACTCATTAGACTCTTCACGATCTTGTAGGTTAGATGCGGCGTGTGCCATAGTTTTGGTTTCCTTTTCGGAAGTAAAATATGCCTCAAGAGACAGAGGATAAGGTCAGGGGGATAAAGCCCCGAGCTTTCGTATCCGAGAGACAGGCGGACTCTTACGGGAAAAGGGGCTTAAATGCAAGGGAAAAGGCAGAAAACTGGCCTTTTTCTTGTTTTTCATATTTTTCCACACTAAGGAGCGTCGTTTAGACCAGTTTTCTTCTGATTATGGCGCACGCTGTCTCGAATACTTGGTCTGTTGACATATCGGACGTGTCCATAATAACTGCGTCAGGAGCCGGTTTCAGGGGGTTTGTCGTGCGGGATTTATCCCGTGCATCCCGTTCGGCCATATCTTGCAACACGGTTTCGTAAGACGAAGGAATTCCTTTATTATTCAATTCCTTTGTGCGGCGTTCAGCTCTGACCTCAGTTGAGGCCGTTATATAGAATTTTACATCGGCATCCGGACAAATCACTGTTCCGATGTCGCGCCCGTCCAAAATTGATCCTTCCCACGGTTTTGAATGAGGGTTATGCGGGGGGTGGGATGCGAAATCACGTTGGAAATCCATTAAGGCTTCCCTTAAGACCGGAATTTGAGACGAGCGTGATGTGGCATCTGCTACAACATCGTTACGGATGCTAGGGTCTTCCAGCATATCCCAGTTAAAATGATCCCTGACGAAGATGGCGGCTTTTAACGCGTCTTCAGGATTGTCCGGATTCCCACCATTCTCAAGTATGTGTTTGGCGACAACTCGATAAAGCGCACCGGTATCCAGATAAGACAGGTGGAACTGATCTGCCAGTCTTCTGGCGATTGTCCCTTTGCCGCTTGCCGACGGACCGTCGACGGCTATTTTTAGAAATAAACTCATGTTTTATAACGTAATGGAGTTTGGAGGAACGGGCAATATCCGAAAGGAGAGTCCTTAAGGATAGGCTACAGAATATTTGACATTCGCTAGTTTTTATATCAGCATCTTCTCAAGAAAAAATAAAAGTCGTTATAGACTGTGTTCGGGGAACTAAATTGCGTCAGTCTCATTCTTTGTCTTCTTTGGTCATGATACCCATTTTCGGGCTTTCTACGGTTTTCTCGTCATCTGCATTGGCGTGGAAGCAAGCCGAAGTTGTGGCCAAGGTTGTTATGCCTGAGAGTGGGAAGAATGAAGACTCTCATGAGTTGAAACTTGTAAAATCCAGAAATCACGAGGTTGCAGCTCCTGCCGGATCACTCATAAAGATGCTGGTCTGCTATATGGCATTTAAGGCGATCGAAGATGGTCAATTGACATTGGACCAGAAAATTCCGGTTCTTGCTGAAGAGCTTCCCTACAGTAAATTTGCTAAGTACCCCAAAGGAACAAAAGATGTTCCTGTTCGTGAACTGATTATTGCGGCTGCTGTTCAGTCCAATAATTATGCTGCTCGGGATTTGGGTGTGAAGTTGGAAGAGCTTGGTTATGATGCAAATGAAGTGGCCAAGAATTTAGGGTTGGATCGCACAACGGAGATTTATAATTTAACCGGATTGCCTGAAATCAGGGGTAAGAAAAAACTTTATACGATGACAACCCTTGAAGATATGGTTCGTCTCAGTATGCGCTTACATCAGGACTTCCCCGAGTATGTCAGTTTGTTGCAAGAAGATTCTGTCTCTATTAATGGCCATCAGATGCATGTCGGTCGTTCAAGCCCTACAAAGTTGGGTTTTGATGCGTATGAAGGGGGCAAGAGTGCAACTCTGGACCAGTGTCGTTCGGCCGTGGTGTCTCTTAAAGGCGGATTTATAATTGCTGTGATGTGCGCTCGTGATCTTAAATCCAGAAACAGGATTTTACGTCAGCAATATGATCTGATTGATGATGAGCTGCCTACGCAGGCAGATCAAGATCAGCGCCTAACTCTGTCATTAGCTCGATAAAATTCGGGAAGCTTGTCTTGATCGGGCTGGCATCGTCAATCGCAACAGGGTCTTGTGTTGCTGTTCCCAATACCAGAAAGCTCATGGCAATACGGTGATCAAGCGCAGTTTCGACTGTTGCGCCGCCTTTAGGTGGTTTGCCCGTTCCATGAATTGTCAACCAATCGTCACCCATTTCAAGTTTTACGCCGCAGAGTTTTAGGCCTTCTGCAACCATCAGGAGACGGTCACTTTCTTTGACGCGCAGTTCTGCCAGACCTGTCATGGTGGTTGTTCCCTCGGCGCAGGCTGCTGCCATTGCCAAGACCGGGAATTCATCAATCATGCTTGGGACGCGGTCAGCAGGCACATCAATACCTTTTAACGGGCCTGTTGATTTCACGACCAAGGTTGCTATGCGCTCTCCGGCTTCCGTTGTCTCATTTTCAAAGCTAATATTTGCACCCATTTCGATGAGAGTTGTGTAAAGGCCAATACGGCGGTCATTCAATCCGATGCGCGGGAGTTTTATTTCTGACCCTTCGTTGATTAGGGCTGCAACAACAGGGAAGGCGGCGGAGCTTGGATCACATGGGACATCAACTGCACAGCCGAGCATGGTTTGTCCGCCGTTTACAGAGATAGTATCTTCGCCTGATTCATTTCTCTCGACATTCAGTTTAATCCCGAAATGGCGCAGCATGTTTTCTGTGTAATTACGTGTCGGATGAGGCTCAATGACAGTTGTTGTGCCACGTGCATTTAGACCTGCCAACAAAATTGCAGATTTGACCTGAGCTGATGCTACGGGGAGTTTATAAGTAATGCCTTTTAATTCATTTGATCCGCGCATGGCAAAAGGTGGACGACCGCCTGCACGCGAGAGGAATGTCGCTCCCATTTCTTCAAGTGGCGTGATAACACGACCCATAGGGCGTTTAATAAGTGATTTGTCGCCTGTAAAACAGGCGCTGATCGGGTGTCCTGCCACGATACCCATGAGAAGGCGCGTGGAAGTGCCTGAGTTGCCCATTTCCAATACTTCTGTCGGCTCAACCAGATTGCCGAGGCCAACACCGAAGCATCTCCACAACCCGTCATCCCCTTTGGTGATGGTGGCACCCATGGCGCGCATGGCTGCTGCCGTATTATAAACATCTTCGCCTTCCAGAAGTCCTGAAATCATTGTTTCACCCTCTGCAAGGGCTCCGAACATCAGGGCACGGTGAGACATGGATTTGTCCCCCGGAATACGGACTGTGCCGTTCAGTGGGCCTGATTTTCTAGAGCTCAAAGCGTTTGCGTAGAGTTCAGCGGGATCTTTTTCGAAAGCAAATTGTGTCATGCCCAAAGTTATAGCGGAGGGCAGAAAGGCTTACAATATGGGATTGATTTTATTTTGAGCCGTTGGGTGTCGGGACTGCGGCTGGGGCAGGTGCGCCGCAAATTTGACCGAAACCGCTTGGATTTGGTTTGCAGGCTCTCGTTCTTTTATATGCCTCATAAGCATCGACGACTGCTGATAAATCCTGACGTTTGACACGGGCCGTATTCAGTTCAAGTATCGCTTCGTCCAGAAATTCCTGATTTCGTTTGACATTTTTACCTGCGGCTATATCTGCTTCATAGCTGCGTAGTTTCATTTCAACGGCGTATGCTGCGCGTGGGTTCAGCTTGCCATCTGTTGCACGCCCTACGACCGCCAGTTGGGCAAGATCTTTGCCGTTGGCGCAAGCTTCTGAAATTGTCCGTTCGCCAGGGAATTCAATAGAAATTGGCGGTAAGACCAGTAGCCGATCTGTTCCGACCCAACATGCATCGTCTCTGTAATTGTGAGTAGCGCACCCTGCCAAAACAGTCACTGCACAGGCAGCAAAGGTCAGTTTTAGAAATCCGGAAGCGTGCTGTGGTGTCTTTTGGTTTGTCATGGCGTTGGTTATACGCTTATTTTCATAATATGTCAAATTATTTAAGAATAATCATAGGGGTAGGGAGCGGGACACTCGGTAAAACTGCTACAGGCTGGGGCAGTACCATGGGCCAGTTAAAGTCTGACATGGCTGACTTTTCCGGAGAGATGAGCATGTATGTATATTTTGAGATTTTTCCGCCTCTCCCAAATCGCAGCGTTTCAATCGCAAATTGGGCAATCTGATTATAATCATCGCGAGCAAGGTTGATGCAGCCGTCGGTAATTCTGCGCTTCTCAGAATTTTCATTTTTAATTCGATTTGGGCGATTTTGCCCCTTAATATCCATGAGCGGATGAATCGCGTTATAGGCATGTTTTTCAGCAAAGCCATATATTATTGCGGTTTCATCCAGAGCTTGATTGCCTGAAATTTGAAGGGCAAAAACTCCGGCTTGGGTCACACCGTCCTTTATAAAGTCACCTTTGTGTTTTCCGATGAGGGCAGGGACTTCATGAATGATGACTCCTCGATCTATCAGTTTTATGGATGCTGTTTTCTTATCCAAAAATATAAATCGGTCTACACCCAAAGAGCGCATATAATTGATTGCAAATGTTGAATCAGGAACTTCGTCTTGTTCAGAGAGTTGCGGTGGTTCAATTTGATTTTCAGATTGAGTATTTGCGTGTGCTTGACCATAGGCACATGTTCCCGCCAGTAGGAGAGAATTAAACAGAACTGCTAGTTTTGTTTTTAATGTCTGGGCCATAGTGTTTATTCATCTGATAAAATAAAAGGCCGCGTAACGGCCTTTTAGCATTCGTTATTGGCGTGGAATTACATTCCGCAATTCAAAGCCAACTCGCCGGTTTTTAAGCGAACAACTTCGCCAGCCTGTCCTGCTTTTGGTGTGCCTTTCGGGCAGATATATACAGGGGCTTCAGTAGGTGCTGGGGCCGGAGCAGAAACTGTTGTGGTGTATGTTGCAGTTGTGCCTTGTGCTGTTGTTCCGAAGAAGTTTTTCAGGTCTTGACCTTTTTGCCCCATCAGATCCTGAATCAGGGCTTCGTCGCCTTTAATCAGGACAGCTGCAGCATTCATAGCAGGGTTCGGGCTTGCCATACCTGTACGAATCTGTTGGAACTTCTCACAGATGTCACTCTGCTCCGTCCACTCTGCCTTACCGGACATGTTTCCGCTAACGCCCCAGTTGGCAGATTGAAGTGCCAATGAAGCGCCTTGGGTTACTTGCCAGCAGTTGCCTGGAGCTACGTTTGCAGGCATTGCAGGGGCTGCAATTGCAGAAGCAACTTGCTTAACTTGTTTGTATGTTTGGTTCAATTGGAAAGCACCGGATTGAACAGTTGCGGCTGCGTTGCTATCTCCTGCTTCTGCTTTGTTTATGTTGGTGTTATCGCCTGTTGTTGCCTTTACGATGTTTGTATTGTCGCTTTCAACGCCGACGCCTACTCCGACACCAACGGTCGTTGTTTGGTCGCCACCTTCGAGTTTAGTGATTTGAGTGGCTGTGGATGTAGATGTTGGATTTGCTATTTGTATTGGGTTTGCTGTCGCTGTAGACGTAGATGTTGGATTTGCTATTAGTGTTGGGTTTGCTGTCGCTGTAGACGTAGATGTTGGATTTGCTATTTGTGTTGGGTTTGCTGTCGCTGTAGACGTAGATGTTGGGTTTGCAGCAGCGCTGTTGTTCAGGTTGATCGTTGTGCCGGCCGGTTGTGTCGGTGTGCAGCCTGAGGTGCAGGTTGCGGATGCTGCTTGTGCGAAGGCAACCAAAGCTGCGCCTGCCAGTGCGGATTTAAAAGAAATAGTCATGTTACACGCCCTCCTTAGGGGAATTAGAACTCTCATATATATGTTAGGTCTTTATATTCTCCAGTGTTTTTCGCGATTTTTACGTCGAATAAACAGATTTGGAGACCGCGGCAAAATACGCCAATACCCGAAAATATGTCAAGATTTATTTTTCAGAATAATTTATTGCATCCGGTTCGAATTCCATGATACAAAGCCCGCCAAGCCTATAAATAGGCCATCCGGAGACAAAATTCCGGAATAGCGAGATAAATCGAGGTGTGATGTGGCAGTAGATCCAGTTTTTGATGATAAAAATCCTGATGATGTTCCTCTTGTAACCGATGTGGTTTCGGACTATCCGCAAGATGCGACTCTTGCAAAGGCTAAAAAATATCCATTTCCTATTGGCGAGGATGGTCTCCCTATTTTGACTGAAATTGTAGGGTCCCCGGCACGCGCAGCAGCGATAGCTGTGACGCCTATGCCGCGTAGTGTTGCATCCCGTCGGGATGTTGAAACAGTTTCCTTTACGGATAGTTCCACCAGTCGCGGAACTTTGGCGTCGCGTATTTCAGGTGTGCGTCGTTGGTTCCGTGAAGATGCCAAATGGATGGCTGTGAATGTCGGGGCTGGTGTTGCTACGGCGTTTGCTGCCAAGGTTGCACTTGCTGCCTTACCAGTGGCTGCTGCCGCAGGCGCCGGTATTGTTGCATCCAACTTGATTACAGCAGGTATTCGTTCGGTTAAAGAAGCAGCACGCGCCGAGCAAAAACGAGAAATCCGTGAAGGTTTGGAACAAACACCTTTCTGGAAGTTGTTTGTAAACAAAGCTGCGACCCATAAAATTTCTACCAAAATGTATTTTAAAGAAGCCGTTTCGGGTATGGCACTTTCTGCTGCTTCGTTCGGGGTCATTCATAATTTCTCGGCTATTAGTGATTTTGTATCCGGCCTTTTTGATAGTGGCCCTGTCGCCAGTGCACATGCTGCCCAAGCGGCGACTGTAGCCCATACAGCTGCGGCTGCTCCTGCTGCTTCGACTGTTGGTGCGCCTGATGGTTCTTTTGTTGATCCGGTCGCGAAAATTGATGCTGATATTTCTGCATTTGAGGCAGGGCATGGAGATTGCAGCTTTGCCGATCAAAGTTGGTGCGATGATCCTGCGGCTGCTTTGGCCCAACAAAAAGCCGAAGCTGTTAAGTTGGCTCAAGAATTCGGGCGTATTGCTGATGGGGCGAATGAAGCGATTAGCCTTGATCCTGCAAATGCGGCTCATCATAACGCTGTTTATACGCAAGCGACCGAGGGAATGCAGGCTGCAAGTGAATTGGCTGCTGCACCTTTATCTGCTTTGGATCAGGCTAAAGAACTTCTGGGTGGGGATACTCTTTCTGCCAAGTCCAAGGCTTTGATCGAGGCTATGATTGTGCATCCTGACAATGCACAGGTTATGAAAGATGCAGCCCAATCTCTGGTTAAAGGCCACGAAGATTTGGCTAAACAACTCTATCAAAAGGCCATTGATACTGCTCTTGAACATGGTCAGAAGACTGCGTGGGCACAGGCAAGTATTGATTTGGCTTATCTTAATCATGCAACTGCGCCTGCTGAATCTATGGCACAAATGCAGATTGTTGCTGAGAAAACCAAGGGTGCGTTGCACCGCATTGCGCAAGAATTTATTGACCAGTGGAAAGGTGTCCATCCGACACATGTTGCTCCGGTTGATGTTGTCCAAAATCAATTGGCAGAAGAAGCCGCACGTAAGGCTGCTGAGGCTGCTGCTGCGGAGCACGCTGCTCAAGTTGCCGCTGAACAGGCTGCTGCTGTTCCGTCAGTGGATATGCCTGCTGGTGATATTCCTGTTGCAGATGCTCCGGCTACTCCTGATGCAATTTATCATGATCCGTTAGCCGGACAGGCTCAAGAGTTGGCTCGTGCACAGGCAGCCCTGACGGCTGATTATGCCCATAAAGAGATGGTTGATTATTTGACAGCTACCGGACAGGCACCCGCAGAAGGGTTGAGCAATCTGGAATTGGCAAAAATGATCGAGCCTGAAAATGCTCAGGGTATTTTGGCAGGTCTTGAGGCAACAGCTCCGAAACTGGATAGCAGCCAATTTGCCTTTTCTTGTGCGGCTGATATTCCTTCTGCACCATCTGCCGATAATGCTGTGAATATTCATACTGATTGCAATGCATATAAGAACGCTGTGTCTGACGGAGACTTCGGAACTGTTCGTGATGCCAACACACCTAACAGTTTGCAATATTTCTTTATTAAAGCATCCGGCTTCTGTTCTGCCGTCAGCGAGTGTGTCGACAAGATCGTTACACGTCAGCTGGTTCCGGAACTGTATCATTCTATGCGATAGGCATTTTATAAGTCTTACTGCGTAAGGGTGGGGAGCTTCGGCTCCCCGCTTCCTTTTCGGTAATTCTGTTATGTCTTGAATTTTCTTGACTTATTGTGGAAAAACTGTGCATAACCTCCCCACGAGTGAATTGCTTTTTTTCAGCACATCTTTGGCAGGTTGCTTTCTGCCTTATGTTTACGGGTTTTTATAAAGACCTTATTTATGCCGTGTCGAACGAGAGCCAGCTTTGAAAATAATAATAAAACGAGCTGTTGATGAACTCTGATAGTGCTCATGGTGAGCGTTATCAACACGGACATATCAATAAGGATTTATGATGACCGGATTTTCTTCCTTCGGCCTCAATGAGGCTATTTTACAAAAATTAACCCTGATCAATTTTATCGAGCCGACTGAAATTCAGACACGCTCTATTCCATTGGCGCTTGAAGGCCGTGACCTTTTGGGGACTGCCCAAACAGGAACAGGTAAAACAGCCGCTTTCGGTTTGCCTCTTGTCCAACACCTGATTAACAACCCGCACAGCATGGCTTTGGTTATGACTCCAACTCGTGAGTTGGCGTTGCAGGTTCACACTCAAATCCGCTCTTTCTTGCCTGATGGTGAGACTGTGCGTTCGACTTTGTTGATCGGTGGCGAGCCGATGTTTAAACAATTGAAACAGCTTCAAATGAAGCCACGTATCATTGTGGGAACCCCCGGTCGTATTAATGACCACCTTGAGCGTGATACATTACGTTTGTCCAAATGTGACTTCCTTGTTCTGGATGAAGCAGACCGTATGCTTGATATGGGCTTTGGTGTTCAATTGGATGCGATCGCTGAATGGTTGCCGGAAAAACGCCAGACTTTGATGTTCTCTGCGACTGTTCCTCCAAATATTATGAAACTTGCAGGAAAGTATCTAAATAATCCTGAACGTGTTGAAACACATCAGCCGCACCAAGCTGCTCCTAAAATTCGTCAAGAACTTATTCATGTGAATGATGATGCCAAGCATGACCAATTGGTGAAGCTGATCGACGAGCGTTCCGGTCAGATTATTGTGTTTGTGAAAACCAAGCATGGTGCTGATCGTTTGGCGAAACGCCTGGCTCGTGACAATCATTCTGCTGATTCAATTCATGGTGATTTGCGCCAAGGTCAACGTGACCGCGTGTTGCGTACCTTCCGTAAGAACGAAGTGCGTATTTTGGTTGCAACGGATGTTGCTGCTCGCGGCTTGGATATTCCATTGCTCGAGACTGTTATCAACTATGATCTGCCGCAATGTCCTGAAGATTATATTCACCGTATCGGCCGTACAGGTCGTAACGGCGCGGAAGGTGAGGCGATTTGCCTGATCTCCGGTCAGGATAAATCCAAATGGGCTGCGATTGATCGTTTGATGAACCCAAAGAAAAAAGAAGAGCGCGGCGAGCGTGGTGAGCGTTCCGGTTCTTCCAAGAAACGTCACGAAGGCGGTCGTAACGGTCGTTCCGAAGGTCGTTTTGAAGGACGTTTTGAAGGAAGGGGCGAGGGACGTAACTACGGTCCTAAGAAGAGCTTCGGTGAACGCAAATTCGGTGATAAGCCGAACTGGAAATCCAGCTTCAAGAAAGATGAATATCGTTCAGATCGTTCTTCTTCTAAAGTACCTGTTCGTTTTGCGTCTGATGCTGATCCTGAATTGGCTCAAGCGAAGGCAGAGTTTTTCGAACGCAAGGTTAACGAAGGTCGTGATGATGCACGTCCTGCTGGCAAAAAACCTTTTGCTAAGAAACCGTTCGGTAAAAAGCCATTCGTAAATAAAGAAGGCGGCAAAAAGTTCGGTGATAAGAAATTCGGCGACAAGAAATTTGGTGACCGCAATTTCGGGGACAAGAAGTTCGGAGAGAAAAAACCGTTCGGTAAAAAGCCTTTTGCTAAAAAAGACGGTGACTTCAAGAAAGATTGGACCAAAGACGGTGCTCGCGAGGGTGGCCGTGGTGGTTCACGTGAAGGTTTTGGCGATGGAGCTAAAAAACCGTTCGGGAAAAAACCATTCGGTCAGAAATCCGAAGGCAGATCTTTCGGAGATCGTTCGGGATCTCGTGACGGGGCTCGTACCGGTGAACGTCGTGAAGGCGGTTTCAAGAAAGAGGGCGGCTTCAAGAAAGACGGTGGATTTAAAAAGCAAGGTGGCTTTAAGAAGTCAGGTGAAGGTCGTTCAGAAGGTCGCTCAGGTGGCTTTGGGAACAAAGGTCCGCGCCGTTCCCCTCGCGCTGCTTAGTCACTGAATAATAGTTAGAATTTAAAAAGGAGCCGATTGGCTCCTTTTGTTTATTCACTCACACTATTAATGTGATTAGATCATTGCCATGCCGCCGTTGACGTGGATGGTGGCGCCTGTGACGTAGCCTGCTTCTTCACTGGCGAGGTAAGTCACGGCTGCTGCGATGTCTTGGGCTGATCCCATTTTTTGCATTGGGATTGTTGACGAGATTTTTGCTTTTTGATCGTCGGTCAAGACTTCGGTCATTGAGGTTGCGATGAAGCCCGGTGCGACGCAGTTCACGGTAATGCCGCGGCTGGCGACTTCCTGGCCCATGGCTTTTGACCAGCCGATCATGCCTGCTTTAGAGGCCACGTAATTACATTGGCCCGGGTTGCCCATTACGCCCACCACAGAGGCGATGTTGATGATGCGACCGTTACGACGTTTCATCATACCGCGTTGGACAGCCTTAGCGAGTTTGAAGGTCGCGGTCATGTTGACTGCAATAACTTCATCCCATTCTTCGTCTTTCATGCGCATTGAGAGGTTGTCGCGAGTTAGACCAGCGTTATTGACCAGAATGTCAATTTGCCCCATGGCAGCGTCAGCGTCAGAGACGAGCTTATCAACGGCTTCGAGATTTGACAGATCGGCAGGCAGGACGTGGACGCGGTCTTTAAGGTCAGCAGCCAGTGCGTTCAGTTTATCGGTGTTGCGGCCTGAAATGCCGACGGTTGCCCCTTGAGCATGAAGTGCGCGGGCGATGGCTTCGCCGATGCCGCCTGTGGCTCCTGTCACGAGGGCTGTTTTTCCGGTGAGGTTAAACATGGTTTTTATTCCTTTTAAGTGGTTACGATTAAGAGAGTTTTGCGATTAACGCTTCGATTTGTTCCGGTGTGCCGACGCTTTCAGCGGCGACGTCTTTTTCAATACGTTTGATAAGGCCCGAGAGGACTTTACCTGCGCCAAGCTCAACCATTTCGCTGACGCCTTGGTCTTTCATCCATGTGACGGATTCTCTCCACCGCACCATGCCCGTGACTTGTTCAACCAACAGGCGGCGAATGTCTTGTGGGGTGGTGATGGCGCTTGCTGTGACGTTGGCGACAACGGGCAGGATTGGCGGGGCGATTGTGGTTTCACCCAATGCTTTTTCCATGGCATCTGCTGCGGGTTGCATCAAGCGGCAATGGAACGGTGCGCTGACAGGAAGTTGCAGAGCGCGTTTGGCACCTTTGGCTGTGGCCAGTTCCATGGCGATGGCAACTGCACCTGCGTGGCCTGAGACGACCACTTGTCCGGGAGAGTTGTCATTGGCGGATTGAACCATCTCACCGTTTTCTGTTTTTGTGTTTGCTTCAGTGGTGATGGCTTCAACATCGGGGAGATCAAGTCCCAGAATAGCTGCCATTGCGCCGATGCCGACAGGGACAGCTTTTTGCATGGATTGTCCGCGCAGTTTCAAAAGTTTTGCGCAGGTGCCGACGTCAAATGCGCCGACGGCTGTCAGGGCTGAATATTCTCCCAAAGAGTGACCCGCAACGAAGCTGGCTGTCTTGGTCAGGTCAATGCCGCCTTGTTGTGTCAGCGTACGGACAACAGCCATGGAGACTGCCATTAGAGCAGGCTGAGTATTTTCTGTCAGATTGAGGTCAGTGTCTGTGCCTTCGGTCATCAATTTGAAGAGGTTTTGTGACAGGGCGTCATCGACTTCTTGGAAAACTTCACGGGCGGGAGCAAAAGCATCAGCCAAATCTTTGCCCATGCCTATAAATTGGGACCCTTGTCCGGGGAATACGAATGCTCGCATGTCGAGAACTCCTAAGTTCTTCTGGGTTTATCTATAAATAAGGCGGGAATTAGGGAGAATTTTCCCCTCCAAGTCAATCCCTTTCAGGGTTTAGACGCTGTTTATCCTTGTGTGAGGTCTCTTTTCCGCAGGGCACAAGTGTTTTCCACAATAATAAAACAGCGCGTATTGAAATTTCTCTTTACAGGTGCGACATTTTTGCATAGTATGAAATTACACATTAAGTAGTGTTTTTGAAATATTACTGCTCTGCACAAGAATATTTTACTTTTCAGGATGCAGGGAAGCGAGGCGTGTACCTATCGGTCAGCTTCATGTGTATTTGCGTAAGTTGAGGCGGGTTGAGAGCATATCCTTCGTTAGAAGGGTAGAGGCCGTTTTTACGGTTTGTGTGAATTTATAACAACAACATAAAAAGACTTACAGTTCATGGAGGCCATAATAATGAGTTGCTCGATTATACATCACACAGTCCGCAGTGTTCTTGAAGAGGACAGCACAGCATATACAGCTATTTTGGAAATGGG
This sequence comes from Alphaproteobacteria bacterium, assembly GCA_003245575.1. Classification (GTDB taxonomy): domain Bacteria; phylum Pseudomonadota; class Alphaproteobacteria; order Micavibrionales; family Micavibrionaceae; genus UBA1573. The sequence goes on from QKCR01000140.1 coordinate 25,413, forward strand.
GGGCGTCCCGAACATGGATTATGCAGGTTATTGCTGCCATGTCTCTCTAAATCGTCTTCGTCAAAGCTTGCAAAGTCCCAATTTGACTGCCGATCGTCTGGAGGGGTTGTTGCGGCGCGCAGCCCGGAAATACAGCTACGAGAGTTCGTCTGATGGATGGGCTGATGTTATGGCGAGTTATCTCCAGCGGCACGTTAATGCAAATAGCTTACAATAATTTACATATATAATTTGTTATTTCTCTCCCTCTTTGCTATAAGGGCTTAGGTCCGGTTGCATTGTCAGGGAGGGTTTCATGGCGAATACAGAAGGCAATATTGATTCTGCACGTTTTCTACGTGGTCATATATCAGGTGCTCTTCAGGAAGCCTGGACATCCGGACTGACAAGATGCGTTCTGGATAATTTTATTCAGGGCGTCGCCAAGGCCATTACATTTGCCTCTAATGACCCGGAAACCCGCGTCGTGAGTGTAAGAGCGCAGGACCATCTTAAATATTTTGATGAGACGACTGGTGAATTCTTTTCTAAGATGACGCATTTGGCTGATACTCAAGCTAAAACATCTCATGATCTGGGTATTCAGGTTGTTGTTAGCGACTTTATTCTTTTATGTGAGCAACTTCGTCAACCTGCGAAAGATCCAACTCTTCAAGCGCAACAGCTGATTTTGTGGGACAGAATCTCCCTTTCTTACGGTGATCGCCTTTCCGATTTTCTTGGCCAATTTCAGGCTGTCTGTTCCCGTGATGCGAGCGAAATTTCGACGACAAGCCCATTCCCTGCCTTGGCGATAGAAAAGCTCTCGTCGGTTCGTGACGCGATGTGGGCCAGTAGCCGTTCCCTAATTCAAATATTTTATCTGGGGCATCCAGTTATGGCGTACGCGGCTCCTGGTGAAGATCGAGGTCCGAGTTTGTCTGCTTCGGGAAATAATTCCGGCTTGCACGTTGCTTAGGAAACAGGATAAGACTCGTTTCCATGGAAACAGAAAATTTTGACCGTCTTTTTACCGAAATTCTGCAGGCTCGTACCCGCGTTTATCATGCGGGAAGTCCAACACCGCTCGAGAAAATTTCCGTGCCTTGTGTTGAAGCCGAGACCGGTGCTGAAATCTATGTAAAGCGAGAGGATTTATCGCCGATTAACGCCTATAAGTGGCGCGGTGCTTATAATTGCACGGCTGTGTTGTCCGAGCGGCAAAAGGCGCAGGTCGTTGTTGCGGCTTCTGCGGGCAACCATGCTCAGGGTGTGGCTTTGGCGGCGCGTATGCTCGGGATCAAAGCCATGATCTATATGCCGCAATCCACACCGCAGATGAAACAGCGTGCAGTGCGGGTTCATGGGCAAGAACATGTTGAAATTATGCTGGTCGGTGATACGTACGATCAGGCCAGTGATGCAGCAAAGGAATATGCTGCACAAAATAACTATCCCTATGTGCATCCGTTTGACGATATTTATACGATGGCCGGTCAGGCAACGATTGCTGACGAAATTGTACTCTCTAATGACGGGCCGTTTGATTATGTGTTTTTGCAGATCGGCGGTGGTGGTATGGCAGCTGGGGTTTCCAGCTGGCTCAAAGTCCATCATCCACTAACAAAAATTATTGGTGTTGAAGGCGTGGGGCAAGCCAGTATGACGGCCTCTATGCAGCATGGCGAACCTGTTACACTCCATGAAGTCGATACATTTTGTGACGGGACAGCCGTGAAGCGTCCGGGTGATTTTACTTTTAATATTTGCCGCAAAACACTTGATGAAATGATCACCGTGACCAATGAAGAAGTTTGTTCGGCGATCCAAAAATTCTGGGATGCCAAGCGTGTTATTCCTGAACCTGCCGGGGCTATGGGGCTTGCGGGGATGATAAAATTTGCTGCGGAAAATCCTGAAAAGGTTAAGGGCAAAAAATTATTGTGCGTTCTGTGTGGCGCGAATATGGATTTCGGCAAATTGGCTTTGATTTCGTCGCAATCGGCTATTGGAGCCAATCGCCGCAGATATTTACGCTTTCACTTATCCGAGAAAAGCGGAAGTATGTTGGCGTTGCTCGATAAGATTTTCTCGGATGTGAACGTAACGGAATTCCAGTATGGCAAGATGTCCGATACGGAAGCTTATCCGGTTATCGCGTTTGAAGCTTTGCCTGAGAAAATGGATTTGCTGCAGCAAATGCTGCAAAAAGAGCATATTACGTTCGAGGATATTACCGAAGATCCTGATGTCCGGTATCGCGTTATCAATTATAATCCGTCTTTATTTAGCCATCCTGTCATGTTGCATATCCATTTCCCTGAACGAAAAGGGGCCTTGCGTGAGTTTATGCGCCAGATCTCGGGCATATCCAATGTGGTGTATTTTAATTATGTCTATACGGGTGAAACGATTGGTCGTGCGTTGATGGGGTTTGAATTTGAAAAAGCCGAAGATCACGCCAAATTCTTCGAAATCGTTGAAAATTCGCCAGTCGAAAGCCGTGCTGTGTCTGATTTGGCCGTTGCACGTATGTTGGCAGGCCGATAGTTCTCTATGGCATTTTGTCGCAACTGTGGTAAAGATAGGTTATGAATACAGCCTCATCCACTACAGCGACTCTTCCGTCTTCTACCTATAGTTCTTCGTCAGCAGGAGATTTCTTTTCTCTGCTGAAGCCGCGCGTCATGAGTCTTGTTGTATTTTCAGGCTTTGCAGGATACTGGATTGCGCCTGATCGTGCTGATTTACACCCGTTTCTTGCTTTGATGGGTATTTTGGCGCTTGCGCTGGGGGCGGGTGCGTCGGGTGCCTTTAATATGTGGTATGACCGCGATATTGATGCTGTCATGAACCGCACCAAAAACAGAGCTGTCCCGCTGGGACGTATTCATCCTGATGATGCGCTGGGGTTCTCGATTTTTACCAGTTTGTTGGCTGTGATGATGATGGGACTTGCTACCAACTGGGTGGCTGCGGGGCTTCTTGCATTTGCCAGCTTCTTTTATGGTGGTGTTTATACGATGTGGTTAAAGCGTCGGACTGCACAAAATATTGTGATCGGCGGTGCAGCCGGAGCGTTTCCGCCGATGATCGGTTGGGCCATGGTTACTGGCGACGTTTCTGTCGAAAGTCTTTTACTGTTTGCTATGATTTTCTTTTGGACTCCGCCGCATTTCTGGGCTTTGGCTTTATTTGCCAACTCAGACTATCAAAAGGCTAATATTCCGATGTTGCCTGTTGTTAAAGGGGCGCGACATACCAAATGGCAAATGCTGGCTTATACAATTCTTTTGCTGCCGTTGAGTGTTTTGCCTAGTGTTTTAGGCATGGCGGACTGGGTTTATGGCGTGATAGCTTGCCTGTTAAGCGGATTTTTTATTTTTTCATCTATTCTTGTTCTTAAGCAGGATGATTTGAAATATGCCCGCGCCATGTTCGGTTATTCGATATTTTATCTGTTTGCTTTGTTTTTGGCACTTATGATTTGCCATAGCGTATCATAAGGTCGAAGCAGGTCTCATATCAGGGGAGATTACATGACTGACGAAAATTTCATTCAACGGCGTACCCAGAAAAACAGAATTGTTTTGGCTTTGGTTTTGGGGCTTGTTGCTGTAATATTCCTCGTAACGATTTTAAAGATGCAGCTTTAGACCTGCAATTTGGAGACTGGTATGAAAAAGGTTCTGGCGGTTGTTTTGACGTTAGTCTTGGGTGGTGCTGTTGGCGCCGGTTTAGGCGTAATGGTTAAGGCTGCCCATGCGGAAGAGCAATTGATGGAGTTATGGCCAACCCAGCGCTCGCTTCACGATCGTGAAATGGACATTACTGCCAAGAAATATCAGGACCGCGGTCAGGAATATGTTGATCAGCTTTATTCCTCACATGGTGAAAAATATCTCCCTGAAACAGATGGCTTGCACAATGATTTGGACTTACCTCCGATGATTGAGACCGAACCTGTCGATGTCAATGAGGTTGCGGATATGATTAAAGGTATGAATAGCTCACAATCATCCGGCTATGTACCTGCTTCGACTTCTCCTTCAACTGACGATACCCCTGAAAAACCTGCAAAACAGGCAAAAACACCTATGGCAGCGGCAGCTAAGGCTCTGCGTGAGGAGCGTGAAAAAGCCGAGCAAATGCAGATGATGCAAGCTGAAGAGGCTAAGGCCGCGCAGTAAGGGCGGTCACTTATTATGGATGATCTTCGCAGCAAAAATCGACGGGTTGGATTATTTGTTGCGGGCGCTGTTTTGGGTATGGTTGGTCTGACTGCTCTCTCTATCCCGCTTTATCGACTATATTGTCAGGTTACAGGTTACGGGGGGCAGGCTGTTCGCACGGAAGAAGTTGCTCCGATGCAGGCTTTGGATCGAACAGTTACCGTCAGATTTAATACAGATGTTGACTCGGGGTTGCCGTGGAATTTTGCTGCGGATCAAGGACCGGTTGTTGTTCATATCGGGCAAGAGGTTCTGGTTAGTTTTTCTGCAACAAACATGACAGATAAACCTATTGCAGGGTCTGCATTGTTTAATGTTTCGCCCCCGCTTGCCGGAAAGTATTTCCACAAAACGCAGTGCTTTTGCTTTGATTACCAGATGTTGGCTCCGGGACAGAGTGCCCATTTTCCAGTCGTTTTTTATATTGATCCGGAGATGGCGTCTGATCCACAATTGGATGACCTGAAGAGCGTTACTTTATCTTATACTTTCTATCGGGCCGAGTCTGAAGAACTCGATCGTGCGCTTGAGGACTTTTATAATCAGTAAAAATAGAGTAAAACAGTTTATGGCGGCGTTTCGTCGCAGTTTATGATTAAATATCCAACGTTTTAGATCTCGTTTTTTCTTTAGGGGAACCTTTTTATGTCAGATCATATTGAATACGGCACAACAGGCGAACATCATCCATACCATTTGGTTCGTCCCAGCATCTGGCCAATGGTCGGCGCTTTTGCAGGTGGCCTGTTTGCGCTGGGGATGGTTCTGTTTATGCATGATGTCGAAATCGCAGGCATGAAACCAGGTATCTGGGGGCCATTGGCTGGTGTTTTGGCAATTCTTGCTGTGATGTTCTTCTGGTGGAAGGATGTGATTTTTGAATCTATTACCGAAGGTGTTCATAACAAGATAACGGAACGTGGTTTGCGGATGGGCATGGCGTTGTTCATTGCTTCTGAGGTTATGTTCTTTGTCGCATTTTTCTGGGCCTTCTTTGACGTCAGTGTCTTTGCCGCTGAGGTGGGTCAGTACCTTAGGCTCGAATATACGCAAGGCGTTTGGCCTCCGCCAATGATCCATGCTGTTCCGCCATTTGATCTCCCGTTCCTGATGACAATGGTCCTTTTGCTGTCCGGCACGACTGTGACCTGGGCTCACCACGCAATCCTTAAAGGAAATCAAAAATCTGCTACGGAAGCCTTGGCATATACTGTACTTCTGGGTGTTATATTCTTGGGATTGCAGGTGTACGAGTACATGCATGCGCACTTTGGATTTAAAGAAGGTTCGTTTGCCTCTACATTCTATATGGCTACGGGATTTCACGGTTTCCACGTGTTTGTCGGAACGGTCTTTTTGGGTGTATGTCTGATCAGAAACATCAAAGGCCAGTTTTTGCCTGAACGTCATTTCGGATTTGAGGCTGCGGCTTGGTATTGGCATTTTGTGGATGTTGTCTGGTTGTTCTTGTTTATTGCTGTCTATATTTGGGGTGGCGCGATCGGGATTGGCGATCATGCAACTGCTGCCGCTGCTTATGAGGCTGCCAATGCCGGAGGGGAATAGCCCAAACGATTTAGAAGAAAAGGGGCGTGCGATCGCCCCTTTATCTTATCCGCATCACCGCTCCTTATGGCAGCAGTCCTTAAGTTGTACGTGTCCACGTTGCGGTGATTCTTCCTTGTTTAACAATGGATTATTCGACCTTTCGGTTAAGGGTACGTGTCCTGTATGTGGTCTTGATCTTTCCAAAAGCGATAGTGCGGATGGACCGGCTGTCTTTTTGATTTTTATTTTGGGTTTTTTATTGGTTCCGTTGGCCCTTTGGGTTGATGCCATCTGGGAGCCGCCGCTCTGGGTTCATGCTGTAGTTTGGGGTGGGTTGGCGATCGGGATTACAGTTGGTAGTCTGAAGCCTATTAAATCCTGTGTTCTTGCTCTCCAATACCGCCATCGGGCAAGTGAATGGATCAAAGATCAGCAAGATGGCTCATAGATGGAACGAAAATTCCCCTTTTTGGCGACCATTATCTGTTTTTGCGCCTTTTTACTCTTGATAGGGTTAGGTGTATGGCAGGTGCAGAGGCTTTCCTGGAAGGAAAACCTTCAAGATCAGCTTGATAGTCTCATGGCACGGCAGGATCTTTCCTCTCTTCATCCTGCAGATTTCCAACTTTCTGATCCCAATCAGCTGGGACGGGGGATTCTTGAGGGGACATTCCTTTTTTCTAAGGCGCTTTATTTGAATGGCTATGTGTTTGACGGTCGAGCAGCCTTCCCGGTTGTTGTGCCGGTTCTTATAGACGGGAACACGGATCAGGTTGTTGCTGCTGTTTTGTGGATAGAGCGCACAAAAGATCCGGAGAAGTGGGCGACATACGCGGATCGTCATGCTGCATTTTCAGGACTGGTGCGCTTACCCGAACACAGTCTTTTCCGTCCAAAAAATGTTGCAGAAAGAAATGAGTGGTGGACGTTTGATCTGCCAAAAATGGCTGACCTCTGGGGAGAATCTCGGATTGTTCCTGCGCTCTTTTATGCGGAAAATGCTGCGCCTTTAGATAATGATCAGGAGCCTTATCCTGTTTCTACGCGCTTAAGAAACGATCATGCGCAATATGCGATCTTCTGGTTTACGATGGCCGGTATTTTGTGCATCTTTTGGGGATTGCGGTTCATGCGACCTTATTTACATTCAGCGTAAAGCTTTGTGATGCCTTCATTATTCTCCGTCTTGCGCAGATAAATCTTAGGCGCGTTTTACAGGTAAAAAGCGGGATAATTGTGCGGATGATTAGCTCGACCTTATACCCTTCGTAAAACGGACCTTTTGAACAGATGGTTGCAATTTCGTCAGGTTCAAGACGGAATGCACCCTCGTGGCGCTGAACGTTTCCTGTTGTCGATTTAAAGGGAGCTGTGCGCACAACGCCCATAATCGTTTGATCTGTCATGTTACGCAGATTTGCACATTCGTCAAAAGGTGTTACTTCCGCGGCCTCTGCAAGGTTCGGGAA